>LVBO01000655.1 GCA_001604435.1 Synergistales bacterium Syner_01 | reverse complement strand
ACCGGGAAACAGCCCCAGCGGCAAGAGAAAAACAACGAGCATGAGCATCCCGCCGTTCATAAGACGCAGCCGCCCCTGAAGGATTTTCCTCGGGCTCTTCTGGACGCCGCCGAAGGCGAACGCTCCCATCTTGAAAAGAGAAACAGCAGTCCCCACGTTCGCGGCAAGAAGGCAAAGCGAAATCGGCGAAAAACCATGAAGCGCCTCTTTGATCAATCCCTTGCTTGCAAACCCCGGAGTCCCCGGGAGTCCCAGCAGACTCGCCGCGGCGAACACGAAGAGAAAAAAGGTCCACGGGAGCGCCGCCGCGCCGCCGCCCAGGCCGCTGAACTTTTTCGTTCCGTATGTTTTTTCAAGAATCCCCGCGCAAAAAAACAGCATTCCCTTGGCCAGTCCGTGAACTGCCGTATGAAAAAGCGCGGCCGCCGTACCGACCTGAGATCCCGCTGCCGCGGCCGCGACGATATAGCCGAGCTGGCTCATCGTGCTGTACGCGAGGAGACGTTTTACATCCGGCTGCAGCGCCGCCCGGAATGCGCCCCAAAGAGCCATGAACGCTCCGGCGGCAAGAAGAAAAGAGTGCGGCTCCGAAGGAAGGGCGGCAAGGAAACCGAAGACGCCCAGCTTTACCGCGAAACCGGAAAGAAGAGCGCTTACGGGAGCCGGAGCCGTCCCGTGGACCTCGGGCAACCAAAAGTGGAGCCCCGGGAGCGCGGCCTTTACGCCAAGTCCCAGAATGAACAACGGGAGAAGAACGCGCGGAACCGGCGAAGACAAGAGAGCCCCCCCCATGATGCTCGCTCCGGCGATTCCGGCGAGAAAGAAGGAGGCTCCCACCAGCTGTATTTGAAGATACCCTTCCGCTACATCCCTCCGTTGTATGGCGATCATCAGAAAGAGCGCTACTGTGGAGATTTCGACGAAGACAAAAAAAACGAGCCACGACGATGAAAAAACCGCCCCGATGACCGAAAAGAAAAAGAAACAGAGAAGCGCACGAAAAGCACGCCGTTCCGCGACGGCGTCGAAGTATCCTTCTCCGTAGACCGCTGCGGCCGCGACAAGCGCTCCGGCAAGAAGCGCCGGCAGAACCCGCCCCGCGGCAACTACGAAGAAAGGCTCCGCCATCAGCCTTTGAGCCTCCTGAAATCATCCACGTTCACACTGCGTTCGAATCGGTTCAGCTTCATGATAAAGGCAAAGGCCAAAGCGATATCGCACGCGCCGATGACGATCGCCGTCAGGGTAAACGCGTGCGGAAGAGGGTCCACCCCTTTTCCCTGCAACGGCAGAATAGGGGCCGAGCCGCCCGGGATATACGCCCATGAAATCAAGAGCAGAAGCACCGCGGATTCCATAAGGGTCAAACCGATCACCGTCTTGAAAACGTTTCTCCGGGAAAGGACTGTGAAGAGTCCCAGCGCAAAGAGCAGCGAGACGGTAAGAAAGCTCATGACGGCCATGAGTCGTCCTCCAG
>LVBO01000152.1:472-4817 GCA_001604435.1 Synergistales bacterium Syner_01 | reverse complement strand
CGGGTAGCACCGGTTGAGGTTGCCGCGTTCCTTCCCCGGAAGCTGCTGCCCCGAAGCCGGATGGATATAGATATCCGGCGAGGGCCACTCGTAGATCGTATTGGTCAGGCGCGAGCCGAAACGAAACGTTCTCGTGCCGCCGTCCGCCGTGGTAAAGGAGATACTCTGCGGATGCGCCTCCTGGGGAGAGTTATGCGTAAAGCCCAGCAGATTCGCCTGGGGGATGACGATAAGACGTCCTTTCACAACCCGCGCCCTTTCAAGGAAGAGCGTGGCGGTGACCATTGAGGCAGGTTCGGTCGGATGCGTCCCGCCCAGGATAAGCACAACGCCGCCCGGCTCCGTTCCCTCCTGAACATAGACAGGGGTATCCGCGGGAGTTCCCGCCAACCCTTCGAACCAGGCGGAGAGCATTTTTTTCTCGAAGCCTCGGGCGGGAACGAAGACGTCTTCCGCCCACATCGCCTTGAAGTCGAGACCGGCAAGCGCTGCGACCGCGAACGCGGCAAGGAGGAGAAGACCGGCTGTCAACGGCGTGCCTTTCGATTTCATCGTCTTCACTCCCCTCTACTTGATCATCAAGAGACGCAATACAAGAGGGACGACAACCAGCGCAGCCGTCGCCTGCTTCCAGAAATCCTTCTCTCTGAACTGACAACGTATTGTTAGGAGGAGGACAAACAGAACGATCGCGCGATAGACCAGAGTCATAGCTTTCTCCTCCTTACGGCAGGTAGCCCATGATCGTATTCGCGTTGAGGATGACGAACACCGCCCACAACGCCGTTACCAATGCCGGAATCAGGCAGTGGCGAAGCACCTTGAAATAGTTCTCTTCCCCGACGACCTGGGCTGCGAAAATACCGGCAAGCGCCGTGGGAGGCATGAGATCTCCCAAGCCTGCGAGAAGGCTGAGCGCGGATCCGACCATGATCTCGTTCCTCCCCAGGAGGGCCAGCAAGAAGGGAACGCCGAGCACCGAAGCCGCGCCGAACGCCGAGACGGCTCCGAAGAGCGGGATGGACGTCGCCATCCCCAGGTACATAAGCCACGCCGGAAGGGCAAGCACCGAAACAACAAGGAACCCCTGGACGCCGATCAGCGTCATAATCTGAATGAACATGCCGACGCCCATGAGAATGCCGAGGACCGGTATCGCCTCGTTCAACGCCTCGGTGGACGCATCGAGAAAATTGAATCTCCTCCCGGTCGCCAGCGCCGAAAAAGACGCCAGCAAGAAGTTCACCGGCATTCCGAGCGCGGGCCAGACTGAGGGAAGGAGCTGTTCGCCGGTCATCAGCACCGCCAGGAGTACAACCGGAAGCAAAAGACGTGCGGAAAGAGGAGTCTCCTCCATTCGACGAAGCTCGTTTTCCAGCTCCTCCTCATCGCCCGCGCCGCTTTTCAGAGATGGGTAGACGAGGAGCAACGCCGCGAAGATCGCCAGTGGAACGGTGCAGACAAGCAATGGCAAGGCAAAACCGACGTACGGCATGTCGATGCCTCCGCCGATGATCATCGCGGGGATGTTGATAGGCGGTGCGATCATACCGTAAATGGCGCCCATTGCGATCGCCGCGGCAGTCTTTACGGCCGGAACGCCGAGTTTTATCAGAACGGGAGCGACAAGGGCTCCCGTGGTGAGAACTGCCGCGGTCGAAGACCCGGTGATCATACCGGGCGCCATGATGATGAAGATCAGCCCGATGCTGAGAAGAAGCGGCCTGCGGCGGAACCTGCGGATCACCCACGCTGCAAGGCTTTCCAGCAACCCCGTCTTCTGGATCGATTTCATGAAGATCATCGCGGAGGCGATGATAAGTATTGTATCCAGATACCCGAACATACCCTCCACGAAATGGCGGAGAGGGAACCATTCGCCGCCGGCGAGAGCGCCGACGACGGCCGCGCCGGAGAGTGCGATCGCTATGGGGAGCTTCAGCGCAAACGCGCCGAGCACGAAGCTCCCCACCATTACGATCGTATAGAATCCTTCAGGCCAGAACCACTCCATGACAGGGCCTCCCGCCTATTGGGCGGATACCCCCCACTCCGAAAGGGTCGCCTTGAGAGGTTCCGCCGTACCGTTCACATTGGGGGCGGTGAGGATTTTAACATTCTTTCCCTCGACCAAACGGTCGAAAATCTTGTCGTTGTTTCCGCCGTCGACGATTATCAGTCTGTCGGCATGAGGAGCGGCAGCCTCGATAAAGGCGTCGGAGAGCGTGCCTCGTCTGCCTTCGCCGCCGATGTGCATGACGAGGAGCTTCATTCCTTTCTGTTTCGCCGCCTGGAAGAGCCCCGTCACTCGCTCGATTTCCTGGTCCTTGTCGATGCCGGCGGCGCCGAGCCCTTTGGAACTGCCTCCGACGACCGCCACGAGAATCTTCTCGCCCCCCAAGCCATCGGGCCTGAGCAGAGGCTGGTTCTCCGCATTGATCTTCATCTTCCGAAGCACCACGCGAACCATTGTCGCATCCGGACTCTGCCCTACAGAGGTAAGCAAGATCCCGGATGCCTCCGCCGAAGAGACCGTATCCGGAAGCATGCTCCCTCCGGAAAGGAAAAGAGCTGTTGCCAGTACGCAAAGGACTATTTTTTTCATGGCACATCCTCCTTATAAATATAATGAACGTTAAACGTTCTTGTTTTAAGTGTACCTTACAAGAGTTTTCTGTCCATATTTCTTATCATTCTTTTCAGCGGCTGGTTGAAATAGAACATTCAAAGCTGCGGATTACAGAACGCTATGGTATTATTGAACAATAAACGCTCTTGAATGAAACGGAGGGTGCTGAATTGCCCAACGGATTACGCAGCATACGCGACGTGTTGAATTTTTACACCTTTCTTCTTGCGGCGGCGATGATAATCTTTCCGGTACTCATAGGAGTATACGATCTTCAAATGGCTTGGCGCACCATCGACCGCGATCTGTCCTATGCTTTGGACATGCAATCCACAGACCTTCAGAGATGATGGTTCGCCATTAACCAGAACATTGTTCGCTCCCTCGCCGCGCTTCCGTCCGTGCAAAACAGAACCCTTGAGAGTATGTTCGAAGACTTCCGGAACTTTTCCCGCGCGAACAGCAACTTCGACTCCATCGTCTTTGTTGACACGAAAGGAACCCCTGTTGTGCAGAGCGATTCGGGGATCAACACCCACCCGGAGATCGATCTCTCGGACCGCGACTACTTCAAGGACGCCATCGAAGGGAAATCGCATATTACGGACGTGATCATCGGCAGAACATCCGGCAAACCCATCGTTATATTCTCGATTCCGCTCATGGGGACCGATGGCTTCGAAGGACTTGTTTTCGGCTCGATTCGCTTTGATACCCTCCTGAACAGCATACTTTCAACGCCGTTCGGAGCGACGGGGCGTTTTCTCCTTCTGAACTCGCAAGGTAAATCCATGCAGGAAACGGGAATGGGAGAAAAAAGTTTTTCCGACGAGACGCTTTCCGTGCTCCGCTCATGCGAAGGACATTCCGCAAGTTATCGCGACACTTCAGGTAAAAAATACCTCGCAAGGGTAAGGCTGCTGGAAAGAACAAACTTCTTTCTTGTGGCTCGAATGGACTACGGAGAGTTCCTGGCTCCGTTCATCGCCGATATGCTCTATTTCCTTACGGTTTCGGCAGTGCTCCTTTTTTTCATGCTCTTTATCTCGCGCAAGTTGTACAACAGAGTCGACAGATCGCTCAACCTGCTTTTCGAAGGAGTATTCAAAACCGAGCAGGGAGAGTACAACTCGCTTGACCCTGAACTGCTGGAGGAGGCGCCCTTCGAACTGCGCGAACTCGGAATCGCCTTCAGCTCGATGGCGGAGACGGTGCGAAGCAAGACTGAGGAGCTGGAGTTCCGCTCCTTCCACGATGAATTGACCGGCCTGTATAATCGCGCCTACTTCGAAGACGCGATGCGCCGTTTCGACTCCGGCCGATTCAACCCTGTAACCGTTGTGGTCTGCGACGTGAACGGCCTGAAAATGATCAACGACACTCTCGGGCACAAGGCCGGGGACGACCTTATCGTCGCTGCGGCGAACGCGTTGGCGAATGCCGGCCGGAAAACGGATATCGTCGCCCGAATCGGAGGCGACGAGTTCGCGATGCTCCTTCCCGAATCTACTGAAGAAACAGCAGGAGAGGTACTCCGGCGTATTCGGGCCGAGATCGACAAGTATAAGCGCGGCGAAGACCCGCTTCCCCTGAACATAGCCTGCGGGGCGGCAACCACCTCAGGCCGGATACAGAATATCGAGGCTCTTTTCAGTGAGGCCGACAAGCGGATGTACGCATCCAAACAACTGGAAAAACCGCACTCGAAGCGCGAGG
>LVBO01000152.1:0-460 GCA_001604435.1 Synergistales bacterium Syner_01 | reverse complement strand
GTTTCTCGTTCTCCTCGCGAAACATCACGACATCGGTTTTACCGAGATTCCGTCGGAGATTACGGAAAAACCGGGACCGTTGACGGACGAAGAGTACCTTCTCGTCCAGCATCATCCGGAGACAGGAGCGCGTATCGCTTCGCTCTTTCCGGAACTGGCGGATCTGGCGGAACCCATCCGTTTGCACCACCGATGGTGGAACGGAAAAGGGTACCCCGCTGGAGACGGAGGAGAAGCGATCCCGCTCGAAAGCCGCCTTATGGGGATCGTCGACGCCTATGAAGCCATGACGGGAGACAAGATCTACAGAACGCCGCTCTCCCCGGAAGAAGCGCTGAAAGAGCTTCACAGGTGCGCCGGGAGCCAGTTCGACCCCGTATGGACCGAACGGTTTATTACGTTCTTTCGCGAGTATCGGAAGAGTGAACATATTCTTGCATAAGCGGCCGGCATCCGGAGA
>LVBO01000151.1 GCA_001604435.1 Synergistales bacterium Syner_01 | reverse complement strand
GTTTTTTTGTACCGAAGATGGCCGAAATTTTGAAAGGCAAGGTGGATTTATGGCACGCGAAGCTCGCAATACGAGAAAAAAGAGAGCCGGGGAATCGACGAAAAAGGGGGGGAAGCTGAAGTATATCCCTCTTGGAGGTCTTGGCGAAATAGGGAAGAATATGTATGCGCTCGAGTATGGGGATTCCATACTTGTCGTGGACTGCGGACTCATGTTTCCCGACGACGAGATGCTCGGGATAGATTTCGTCGTTCCGGACATAACCTATCTCGTGGAGAATAAGGAAAAATTGGTCGGCATCGTCCTGACGCACGGGCACGAGGACCATATCGGAGGTCTTCCGTTCGCGTTGAAGAAAATTTCGGCCCCGCTCTACGGGACGAAGCTGACGCTCGGCATGGTCGGAAACAAACTCGCGGAGTGGGCGCCCGAAATCACGCCCGACTACAGAGAGGTGCGTGCGGGCGACGTGGTGGAGATGGGGCCGTTCACGGTGCGCTTTATCGCAGTCTGTCATTCGATCCCGGACGGCGTCGGTCTCGCCGTGAAAACGCCCGTCGGCACGGTGGTGCACACGGGGGACTTCAAGCTCGACCCGACGCCCATCGACGGAAGGCTTACGGAGTACGACGCATTCTCCGAGGAGGGGAAGAAGGGGGTGCTCCTTCTCCTCTCCGACTCGACGAACGTCGAAAGGGTCGGATTCACGGAGTCCGAACGGGTGCTCTCCGGAACGCTCGACAAGATATTCAGGCAGTACCGGACGAAGCGCATCGTCATCGCCTCGTTCGCGAGCAACCTGCACCGCGTGCAGCAGGTGGTCGATTCCGCCGCGCGTTTCAACAGAAAGGTCGCCTTCGTCGGGCGGAGCATGGTAAAGAACGTCGAACTCGCCCGGAATCTGGGGTATCTGCACGTCGAGGACAGACTCATCGTCGATATCGAGGACATCTCTTCCGTCCCATCGAGTTCGCTCGTCGTCATGACCACGGGAAGCCAGGGAGAGCCCTTCTCGGGGTTGGTGCTGATGAGCCGCGGAGAGCACCGTGTGATCAGCTTGAGCGATAAGGACGTGGTCGCGCTCTTCGCAACGCCTATCCCGGGGAACGAGAAACTGGTGAGCGGGACGGTGAACCGTCTGTTCTCCTGCGGGTGCGACGTGGTCTACGAAAAGGAGCAGGGCATTCACGTTTCGGGCCATGCGGCCAGGGACGAACTTCGCGTGATGCTCAACATGACGCGGCCGAAGTTCTTCGTGCCGGTCCACGGCGAGTATCGCCATCTCGTCCGGCATGCGCAGCTCGCAAGGGAGACCGGCGTCGCGGCGCGGAACGCCTTCGTCCTCCAGAACGGCGACGTATTGCAGCTCGACGGGGAGAAGGCGACGGTCAAAGATCGCGTGCAGGCCGGGGGAATCATGGTCGACGGACTGGCGCTCGGAGAACTCCAGGGAAGCATCCTGAAGGAGCGAAGAGAGCTTTCCGAAGAGGGGCTCGTTCTCGTGTCCATCGTGCTTTCGGGCGCCGGGGAGCTGCTTGCGCCTCCGTCTTTCGAGAGCCGGGGATTTCTGCACCTCGACGACGCGGCGAAGCTGAAGGACGACCTGGTCTCCTCCGTGGAGAAGGCGGTGCTCTCTCTCGGCGGGAAGGCCGCCGCGGATATCGACCTCCTTGAAACGAAGGTAAAGGGCCGTATCCGCGAGACGCTGCGCCGCTTCGGCCGCAGCAAACCGATGATCACTCCCGTCATCACCGTCCTTGGCGCTCCGGCGAAGAATACGAGGGGGAGGAGAAAATGAGCGGGGGTATTCCGGCTTTCTTCCTCGGGCTGCTGCAGGGAGTGACGGAGTTTCTCCCCGTGAGCAGCTCCGGGCACCTCGCGTTGGCGAAGCAGCTCTTCTCCGTGGAACACGCATCGCTGACCTACGATGTGTTGCTGCACTTCGCGACCATGCTTGCGACGCTGCTCTATTTCGGGAAGGATATTCTTCGTCTTCTGCGGGAGTGGGGCGCGGGATTCTTCTCTCCCGCCGCCCGTCGCGAAGAGGGGTGGACGCTCGGCTGGGCCGTGCTCGCCGGGACCGTTGTAACGGCGGTCGTCGCTCTTCCGCTCAAACCCGTCGTGGAGCGGATGATGGCGCTGCCCGGAGCGGTGGGGGCAGGACTTCTTCTCACGTCGTCGCTTCTGTGGCGGGGTGCGAAAATGGCCTCCGCGCAGAAGACTCGGGGGAAACCGCTCTCGCTCCTCCGAGGCGTCCTGATCGGCGTCGTACAGGGAATCGCGGTGCTTCCGGGTGTTTCCCGTTCCGGGTCGACGATCGTTACGGGCATGGGCACGGGACTTTCGGCGCCTTCGGCGTTCCGTTTTTCCTTTCTTCTCTCCCTGCCCGCCGTCTTCGGAGCGACGCTTCTCGAGGTGCGGGGGCTTCTGAAGGCGGGGGATTGGGCGGCTTCTTTGCCTTCCGGTTGGATCGCCGGGTTTTTCGCCTCGTTTCTTGCCGGTTTTTTCTCGCTCGCTCTTCTTCGGCGCGTGGTGGCGGCGGGGAAGTGGCGGCCGTTCGCGATGTACTGCGCATTCGTCGGCGCGCTGTCGATCTGCCTCTCCTTGCTGAGGTGAATCGAATGGCGTCCGGTTCTTCGGTGAAGTGGTGGATCATCGTCGCTTCGCTCATCATAGGAACTCTTTCGGGGCTCTATCTTCAACGATTCGCCTTGACGGAGCCCTTTTTCAAGGATATCCTTTCAACCGGCTTCAGCCTGACGGATGTGCACCTCGGGTTCGTCGACTTCGGTCTGAAGGTTTGGCTTCGATGGAACTTGGGAACGATTATTGGAGGCGTGGTGGGAATTTGGGTGGCTCGGTAGATCTTGTGCTTGCGTCGGGGAGCCCCAGGCGGCGCGAGTTGCTCCATTCGCTGGGGTGGTCTTTCCGGATAGACGTTCCGGATATTTGCGAGGATCTGCTTCTCGGAGAAGGTCCCGAGGAGGCCGCGCGCCGTCTTTCGAGGGCGAAGGCCGCGGAGGCGGCGTCGCGAAATCCCGGAGCGCTTGTCGTGGCCGCCGACACGCTTGTAGCCGTGGGCGGCGTCATTCTCGGCAAGCCGTCCTGCCGCGGCGAGTCGCTCAAGATGCTTCGGATGCTCAACGGCGAGGTGCATAGCGTGTTTACGGGAGTCGCTCTTCGCCGGGGAGAAGAGGAACGGTTCGCCGTCGAGGAGACCGGGGTGGAGTTTCGGCCGCTCTCGGAGGAGTCGATGCAGCGTTACGTCGAAAGCGGCGAGGGGGACGACAAGGCGGGCGCCTACGCGATCCAGGGACGGGGCGCGCTGCTGGTGTCCTCTCTGCGCGGCGACTATTTCAACGTGGTCGGGCTGCCCCTCTGCAGGCTGAGCCGTTTGCTTGAAGAATTCGGCTATTCTCTTGCCGAACAATGGAGGAACTTTCGATGATCAAATCCACAGCCGATTTTCTTGAAACTTCGCGGCGGAATCCCGCGATCTTCGTCGCTCTTGTGCTCATGTTTCTCTCCGCCTGGGCTCTTCTGCCCCGGCTGGAGGCCGAGCGCGAGTCGAAAGACGCCGCCATCGTTCTCGACTATCGCGACCTTGCGACCTTTTCCACCAGGGAGGGAAAGAGCCCGGAGATGCTCTGGCCTCTTCTTTCGCAAAACGGCGCTTCGGGGGTGATGGTATCGGAGTTGACGGGGCAGCAGCTCTCCATGGGGACTGTCCAGCTCTACTACGGCCCTGCCTCCGGCCTTCCCGGCGCCGCGGCGAAGCTTGCTTCCGGCAATCCGTCGCGGGCGGCTTTCTTTATTCCCCGAACACATCCGGGGGCCGCGCTCCTTCCTCCGCTTCTGAGCGCTCGTTTCAGAGGGGCGCAAGTCCAGGAGTACGAAACGGGCACGGCGGTACTTCTCACAAGGAGTCTCGAAGAACTCTTTTTTACAGGCGTCCTGCCGGACATCGAAGGGCTGCTGCTTGCTGCGAAGCATGACATCCCCGTCTTCTACAGGGTCGCGCCCGCGCTTCCGTCGGATACGGACGCATCCCTTGCGACCCTCGGAGCGCTGTTTGCAGCCTTCCCCCAGATTCGCACCGTTTCCCCTTCCGGCGAAGTGGCCCTCGGATACCCGAATCTTCGCCCCCTCGCGGAACTCATCGTCAAGGAGGGGCGTTCCGTCGCGATGGTGGAGTTTTCCCGGCAGATAGGCGCTCCGCAGCTGAACTGGTTCGCCTACCCTCGCCTTGTTTCGCTGCACAGCGTGACCAACGAAGAGATACTCAGCCGCAACATCTCCCGTTTTGCATTGCACGAACGTTTCGTCAGAGCGGTGAAGGAACGCGCGGTCCGCCTCCTCGTCTTTCGGCCGTCCGCCATGGAGGCGTCCGACGCTCCGTTTGAACGTTTTGTCGAGGAGTTGCGCTATTTGGCGTCGGGTATCTCCGCTTCGGGGGCGCAACTCCGCTGGCCGGAGCCGTTCCAGCCATGGCGGACCGGATTTGTCGGGGCCGTGGCGCTCGCGCTTGCCTTCGTCTTCTCCATGCTCCGCTTTCTCCAGAGATTTTTCAGCGGCGGAGTCGGCTCGCAGACGGCGGATGAAGGCGACCTTGCCTGGCGGGGCACGCCGAGAGGACTCGCCGTCTTTTCCGCTATCGTGCTTTTCGCGGGTGCGATCATTCTCTTTCTTCCCTCCGCCGCCCGCTTCGCCGGAGCATTGACCGCGGTCTTCGTCGTCGTCGAGGCGTCGTTCCTGGCCCTCGACGGCTGGAGAACGCCATGGCTCGGCATCGTCGGGAGCTTCCTCTTCGCGGTCGCCGGAGGGCTCGCCATCGCGGCCTTTTTCAGCGATCCTCCGTCGATGCTTCGCCTGCGGAGCTTTTCCGGGGTGAAAGCGACGCTCTTCCTGCCTCCGTTGCTCGTGCTTCTGGCCGATCTGAAGCGGAGAGTGCATCCGGAATCGTTGGGAGAGCTCTTCCGAAGGCCTCCGCTGTGGGGGGAGATCTTCCTTCTGGTCCTTCTGCTCGGAGGGGCGGGGCTTGTTCTCTTCCGCAGCGACAACGTCCAGTTCGTCCCCGCGTTCGAAGTCCGTATGCGGGAATTCCTGGAACGGGCTCTGGTGGCCCGTCCGCGGAACAAGGAAGTTTTCCTCGGCTACCCGGCGCTGCTCCTCTGGTACTATGTCCGGAAGGCCGATGTATGGGCCCGTTATCGCGAAGTGTTCCGCATGGCCACAGTCATCGGTTTTTCGTCCGCCGTGAACAGCTTCTGTCACTTTCATACACCGCTCTACTTTATTCTGTTCAGGCAGTTCAACGGATTGTGGACTGGAGTGCTGCTCGGTATGATCGCTATCGTTCTTCTTCGTTTCGTTATCATGCCCCTCTGGTACAGATACGGAGCGATGGTGACGGAGTGAAGCCGGAGCGGGAGTTCCGCGTTGCGCTTTGCGGATACTACGGGTTCGGGAACCTTGGCGACGAACTGCTCGCCGAGGGGCTGCTCGCGGCCCTTGAAGGGTGCGGAATCAGGCGAGGCGAAATAGCGATGCTCTCCGCCTCGCCCGAGGATTCCGAGCGCGCTCACGGAGTCCGTTCCGTTTCCCGCTGGTCGCCGCGGGCCGTCTTCCAAATCCTTCGGAGGAGCGAGACGCTGCTTCTCGGCGGCGGCGGTCTGTTTCAGGACGTCACCAGCCTTCGTTCGCCGTTCTATTACTGGGGGGTGATTCGGCTCGCGCTTCTCGCCGGGGCGCGTCCCTGGTGCGCAGGACAGTCCGTAGGACCGTTTCTGACGAAGAGCGGAACACTGTTGGCTCGCTCGGCTTTGGGGAGCTGCTCGGTCCGCGGTGTGCGGGACTGCCGGTCTGCGGCGCTTCTGGCCGAATGGGGAGCGGACTCGGTCGTCACGTGCGACCCGGTTTTTTCTCTCGCTCTTCCGGTTACCCCTCCGCGCCGGGGAAGCTCGTTGTTGGTGAACATCCGCCCATGGACGGGAGATCTTGCGCGCAGAACCGCGGAGGAGTCGGCCCGCCTGGCGTCCGCCCGTTCTCTTTCTCTCGCGGGGTTCGCCCTTTCCGCCGAGGATGCCGAGGTTATGGAGGGGCTTCGCCGGAACGGAGTCTTTCCTGCGGAGCGTATCGCCCTCCTCGGCGCCGGAAACTGGCGGAACGAGTCTACTCGTCTCTTTCCGGAAGCGGATGGAGTGGTCGCGATGCGTTTCCATGCGTCGATTCTTGCGTTGCTCTTCGGAAGGCCCTTGACGGCGGTCGTCTACGATCCCAAGGTGGAGTCCCTTGCCTCCGAGTGGGCGCTCCCTTCATGGAGCGGCTCCGGGGCGCTTCCGGAACCTTCCCCGCCGATGCGTCGGGTCCGGCCTTCGGAAGCGGGCGCGGAGTTTCTGAAAACTTTCTCCGAAATGTGCGCCGCAGCGGTGCGGCGCGACGGAAAGGAGTGAAGGTATGCTTCGAGAACCGTCCTTCCTCACGGAAAAGGCGTCGGAAATCCGGCGCGACGTAGTGCGAATGATCGGCCTGGCCCGTTCGGGACGTCTGGCTTCCTCTCTTTCGATAGTGGATATACTTGCCTGGCTCTACTGGGAAGTGCTCTCCCTCGACCCCGCCGCTCCGTGGCTCGAATCGCGGGACAGGTTCGTGCTCAGCAAGGGGAGAGGAGCCCCCGCTCTCTATGCGACGTTGGCGAACAGGAAGTTCTTCGAGCGCGACGAGCTGTGGAGCTACCGCCGCCTTGGAGCGATGCTTCAGGGGTACCCGCAGGCCCTTCGGATTCCCGGCGTCGACGCTCCCGGCGGCGGGTCTTTCGGCATGGGGCCGGGGATTGCCAACGGACTGGCGATCGCACTCCGGCGCAGGAGGTCCGCCTCCAGAGTCTTCTGCCTCGCCGGGGAAGAAGAGCTGCAGGAAGGAGCCTTTTGGGAGGCTGTGATGGCGGCTTCCCGTTTCGGTCTTGAGAACATCTTCCTCATTATCGAAAGATATGGGGTGAAGGGTGAAGC
>LVBO01000654.1 GCA_001604435.1 Synergistales bacterium Syner_01 | reverse complement strand
CGGCGAAGGTACTGGCCGCGGCCGTCGAGCGTACCGGCCCCTACGATCTCGTCCTCGCCGGGGAGAAGGCGACCGACGGGGAGACGGGGCAGGTCGGCCCGGAGGTGGCGGTGCTGCTCGGCGTACCCTTCAGCACGTACGTCACCGGACTCTCTCTCTCCGAGGGAAAGATGGAAATCCGCCGCATGACCGAGGAGGGCGTCCAGCGGCAGAGGTTGCCCTTCCCCTGCCTGCTCACGGTGCTTCACGCCCTCAACGAGCCGACCATGCCGACGCTCTCCGGCAAGAAACGGGCGCGGCGGAGCGAGATTCCGACGCTCGGGATCTCCGACATCGGTCTCTCGCCCGAGGAGACGGGGCTCAAGGGTTCCGCGACCCGCGTGGTGAAGATCGCTTATCCTACTATCTCCCGCTCCACGGAGATGTTCGACGGGAAACGCGCGGACGAGGGGATCGATCGCCTCGTTACGGTCCTCAAGGACCTCGCCGTGATTTAGGAGGGATGCGCTATGACGGCACAGAAGAGCTTTTTCGTCCTCGGAGAGGTCCGGGACGGACGCATACACTCCGTGACGCGCGAACTGACGGGGAAGGCCCGGGAACTCGCCGACAGCGTCGGCGGGCGGGTGACGACGCTGCTTCTTTCGGGAGGGCTGGTC
>LVBO01000150.1 GCA_001604435.1 Synergistales bacterium Syner_01 | reverse complement strand
CCACCGCGTTGTACCGGACGGCCTCGTCGGCCGTCAGCACGCCGACATTGCGCATACGCGCCTTCGCGATGGGATCAGCCGTGACGATGTCGTAGAACGCGCCGAATTCGGCCTTGTAGTATTTCACCATTTCCCCGACGGCCTTGGCCACCTCGGGCGTGATGTCCCACCGTACGCCGCCGACCGTGGCGACGCCGTAGTTCACCCTGTTTCCGGAGAGCGCTTCCAGCACGTCCATGACCTTTTCACGGAGCACCATCCCCAGATGGAAGGCGGAGTCGAAGCCTATGGAATAGCATGCGACGCCCGCCCAGAGAATATGCGAATGCAGACGTTCGAGCTCCAGCACAAGCGTCCTGATGTACTGTGCGCGCACAGGCACAGGATACTCCGCCGCATCCTCGACGGCACGCAGAAACGCGATCACGTGCGAGAAAGAGCAGATGCCGCAGATCCTCTCCGAGAGATAGATCACCTGAATGGGATTCCGATCGCGGGCCATGAACTCGATGCCGCGATGAATCGCTCCCGGTCGGATCGTCGCACCGACGATTTTTTCACCTTCGAGGTCCAGCCACGCGGTAATGGGCTCCTTCAAGCCAACATGAACGGGACCTATCGGAATTGTATATTTCTTCTCCATCAGTCGTTCCTCCTAAGACAGTTCCCGTACATGTTCGGGCTTCGGGCCCGTCTCGTCCCTTCGCCACGGCTTGACCGCTTCGTCCCAGTCCTCCGGGAGAAAGACGAGCGCCGTGTTCGGCAGGCCGTCGAATTCAATGCCGAGCATCTCCCGCATCTCGCGCTCGCTGTACTCGACGCCCGGAATACGGGAAAAAAGCGACGGGATAACGAGATCGACCTTCGGCAAGGCGACGCTCACTGTCGCGCCGAATCGTTTACCGCGGCCGGCGCACTGAAAGATCCCGAAATGGTAATTCAGCGTGACCACATCGCCGTCGTCGTTTCCGGACATCACGTGGAACATCGGGAAATCGAACTCGGCGAGCACGTCGATCATTTCGAGAAAGCGCCCCTTCTCCACCGACAGCCAGATGTCGCGATACTGCACCTCTTCTTTTAACCCGGCGGTATGGGCGCGCACGTCGACGACGGCGCCCTCGCCGAAGAGTTCGCGAATGCGGGCAAGGAGTTCTTCAGGCTCCCTTCCCGTTTCCGCGTTGAGTCCTTTCACCGGAAAAGTCATGAGTCCGCCTCACCCGCTTTCTTCTGTTGCTTCAATGATTCCAGCTTCAGCACCGCCTTGGCGACGCCTTCGATGATCGCCTCGGGGCGCGGAGGGCATCCGTGGACATAGACATCCACGGGAATGATATTGTCCACGGGACCGTCGAGGTTGTACGACTTGTAAAAAACGTCTCCCGAGGCGCCGCAGTTCCCCACGACGACGACCGCTTTCGGCTCGGGCATCTGATCGTAGATTCTCTTGAGTTTGTCTTTCATAAAACGGGTTACAGGGCCGGTCACGATGAGCACGTCGGCATGGCGCGGGGTTCCCACAAGCTTCATGCCGAAGCGCTCGATGTCGTAGCGCGGGCTGATAGTGGCCACTATTTCGATATCGCACCCGTTGCACGACCCCGAGTTGCAGGTCGTGACCCAGAGCGACTTGGGCAGAATGTCCAGATATTTCTCAAGCAACATATTGATCATGGCGCCCTCCTCCTACAGAAGAATGAACACGGCCATGAAGGCGACGGTCAGAACGTAGAACCCGACGATATCCGTCCCTATTCCCGTGTGCATTCCGGTCAGCACCTTGTAGAAGGGCTCCATGGCTTTTCTGAACCCCCAATACGCGGAAGAGGCGGGGACGGATATCTCCGCCCCGTCGTCGGGAACGGGGTTGCCGGACCAGTAGATCTCGTCCTGGTCCGTCCCCTCCTTGTAGTCGTCGCGCCCCTGGGCGCGAAGCCAGAGCGTCAGACCGGAGGCGATGGCGAAGAAGACAATCCACGCCGTAACATCCCAGTAACCGAATCCTGTGTAGACAGTACCGAACATCAGAGGCCACCTCCCATGAC
>LVBO01000149.1 GCA_001604435.1 Synergistales bacterium Syner_01 | reverse complement strand
CCTGTGAATGGACGCCTCCTGCGGGAATTTCCTGCCCCCCTCTCCTCGTAACGCGCGAGGAGTTCGAAGATCTGATCCGTCCATCCATCGAACAGGTAACCGCGGCCGTGCGTCGACTATGGATGAAGTACAAACCCTCGAAACTTCTGCTGGTCGGGGGAGGGAGCCGGATACCTCTTCTTCGCGCCCTGCTGGAAGAGCGGGTCGCCAGGCCCGAACATCTCAATCAATGTCCGGATGAGTCCGTGGTTACAGGCGCCGCCCTTTACGGGATGTCTCCGACGAAGGAACGCCTCCTTATCGATGTCCTCTCGCAGGATTTGGGAATATTGGCCGCCGATGGAACTCCGGTGACGCTCCTGGAAAAAGGTCTGCATCTTCCTGTTCGTGCGGAAAGATGTTTCTACAGCGTCGGCAGCGGTCCGTTCACCATGAGCGTCTTCCAGGGAGAAGGCTCCGCTCGAAGGATCATTGCTTCCGTGCAGGCTCCCGAGGCGAGAAAGGACGAAGAAATAACACTTTCCTTCTCGGTAAACTCGGACGGTTTTTTAAGAATTGATATAATACGTTCCGACGGAAGAGTCTCCTCCATCGCGCCTCTTGAGCTTGGCGAGGGAATTCCTTCTTCGCCTTCGGAGACGACCGCGGAGGCGAAGGGGCTCGAAAAACGGTTTGCTCGCCTTTCGGTATCGCTTTCGCCTGCCCAGCAGGCCCGAGGAGCGGCGTTGCTGCGAACGATGAAAACCCTCGGAGACGGCGACTCTTCCTCCGAGGCCTTTGATTCACTCGAACGGATGATTTCGGAAATGGAGAGGGTTGTGCGATAGATATGGGTGTCGTTCTCGAATTGACGGATTGCTTCGAGATATTGGGAGTGCAGCCCGGAGCGCATCTGCGGGAAATCCGCTCGGCGTTCCGCAGGCTTGCGCTCTCCTGCCATCCAGATATCGCCGGGCCGCAAAAGGCAAAGCAGTTCGAGACTATTGCCGCGGCCTATGCGCAGCTGAAGTCTGCAACGCCGGCGCAAATATCCGAGTCGCTGAAAAAACAGAAAACGTATGGGAACTCTGAAAAAGAGTCGCCCTTTTCGTGGAGAAAATCTCCCCCTCGGAGACCGAAGAGCGAGCGCCGCGATGAGAGGGAACGGGAGAGTTCGAAACGAGTCCAGGATCTGCTTCTCGAAAAGGCGCTGGTCGAGGCGGAACTCTCTATGGCCCGAATTCTAGAAAAAGCGACGCGGAAAGATGAAAAAGGGGCTTTTTCCTCCCTGACGAAACGCCTTTTGAGCACTCACCCCGGAGTTCGAGTGCTCGCGCTTGGGGCTCTTTCGGGACGCCCTCCTGAGAAAACCGTTTTTTCGGCAATGATCGAGATGCTCCGAATGTGGCCTCCGGACGACGATACCGTGGAGCACATTCTTCTTTTGGATTTTTCCGACGAACAGAAGGTGGATATTGCCGCCGCGCTCAGCGCGCGAAGCGTCCTGCTTTCGGAGGCGTCCGCCCTTGCACTTTTGCGCTGGGCAGCTATTCTGCCGATGAAGATGTCCGTCGTACGAAAACTCTTGTCCCACACTTCGTCGCGGGTTCTTTCCCAAGCCCTGGCTCGATGGTCGGAAAAGTCGCTCCCGGACGATCTAACGCTCATTCGTCTTCTCAAGCGAGAAGAGGACGAGGTATTGGTGCCGTTGCTGCGGATTCTTAAAGACAGGAGCGTTCCCGTATGGGCGTATGGCCGGGTGAAGATGCTCGCTGAAAATCCCGCATCATCTGCCGTACGAGTTTGGGCGCAGTCTATTGTGCGCGCTCAAAATCTGGTATAGAATACTGTCACGTTGTGAGGTGGGATTTTTGGACGGAAAATGTCTTTTCTGCGAAATAGCTTCGGGAGCAGTGCATGTGGAAAAAGTCTTCGAGGACGACTCCGTGTTTGTGATTCGCGATATCGCTCCTCAGGCTCCGCATCATCTTCTCGTAATACCGAAAGAGCACGTTGAATCGGCTGCCGACGTTCAAAACCCCGAAGTGTGGTCGAAAGTCCTGGATTGCGCCGTCCGCACAGCCGCTTCCCTTGGTTTTGACAACGAGGGGTACAGGTTGGTGGTCAACTGCGGAGCAAAGGCGGGACAGACGATTCCCCACCTTCATATTCACCTGTTGGCGGGACGTAGTTTCCGCTGGCCACCGGGGTAGATGCGGGTGGCAAAGAAAGGGGGGAATGTTTATGACGACTGTCGTTCGAAGAGATAACGAATCCCTCGATGACGCCCTCAGGCGGTTCAAACGGGAAGTCTCCAAGGTGGGAACCCTTCGGGAGGTCCGGAAGAGGGAGCACTACGAAAAGCCCAGTGAGGCGAAAAAGACGAAACGGGCCGAGGCCGCCAGAAAAAGACGGAGCAAGCCCAGGGGGTAATGCCGCGTGATTGAACTCGAGAAGCGTTTATCGGATGATCTTGTCGCCGCCATGAAATCGAGGAAAGAGATGGAACTCTCGTCTCTTCGGATGCTCAAGGCGGAGTTGCAGCGCTCCAAGGCCGAGAAAGGGCGCTCCGTGGAACTGACGGAGGACGACGTTGTCGCTCTCATACAGCGCCTTGTGAAGCAACGCCGGGAAGCCGCCGACCAGTACACCGCGGTCGGTGCAGGAGAAAGGGCGGCGGAAGAACTGAGGGAAGCTCTTTTCCTCGAAACCTACCTTCCCGAGCAGCTCTCCGACGAAGAATTGGAGAGTCTCGTCGAAGAAGCGGGCGCGCTCGTCAAGGCGGCCGGCCCCAAAGATATGGGGAAAGTGATGGGGAAGGTTATGGCTGACGTAAAAGGCCGCGCCGACGGTAAACGAGTTCGTTCAAAGGTGTATGACTATCTTCAGTCCCTTGTCGATTGATCGCCGAATCAAAATTGCTCGTTACCTGAAAAGCCGGGGAAACCCGGCTTTTTTTGTGCGCCCATCGTCCCGTCTAAAAGTCCCGTATAAAAGGAGTATAATGTCTCTCTGGAAAGATACACCATATGGGAGTAATATTGCGCGGTGGTTGCTATATATAGGGGGGTGTATCTGTGCGATGTCCGTCATGCGGCGCTTTGGAGACGCGGGTAATCGAGACGAGAACTGCGGATGAAGGGCGTGTTGTCCGCCGGAGGAGAGAATGCCCCGAATGCTCCTCCAGGTTCACTACATATGAAAAAATCGAGGAGAAACGCCCTCTCCGGGTGATAAAAAAGGACGGCAGCAGAGAGACGTTCGGCCGTGACAAGATCGTCAGGGGAATAAGCCGGGCATGTGAGAAACTTCCCGTATCGCTCGAGCAAATCGAAGATTTGGCTACACGTATCGAAACCGACCTGAAAACCGAAGGGTACGGAGATATCCCTGTGTACATCATAGGACAGAGGGTTATGGAAGGACTGAAGCGGATCAGTCAGGTCGCCTATGTCCGTTTTGCCTCGGTCTACAGAGAATTTACGGATATCGAAAGCTTCCAGCACGAAATTGCCCGGCTCATAGGCGAACGGGAAAAGAAGGAGGGCTCCGGAAATGGAGAAGGATCGTCTGAATGATACTCCGGTGTTGCTGAAACCCAAGGGGGACACGGCGGAGACATCCAGGAAGAGCGGACGTCAGATGCTCATGTTCGCTCCTCGAGGTGAGGCGACGGACCTCGCGCTCATGGTGGACGCTCTTGGGCACGAAGAAACGCACCCCTGGAACGCCGAGCGGATTCTCGAAGCTCTGGTGAAGGAAGCCGGAGTCGAGCCAGGCCTTGCCGGAGAGATCGCAGCCGAAGTCGAATCGGACCTTTTACGCTGGGGACGCGACCGTGTGAGCACGTCGCTCGTTCGCGAACTGGTAAACGTCAAACTTTTTCAGCGAGGCTTGGACGCGAAGCTTCAGGACCACAGCCGTATAGGAATCCCTGTGCATGATCTTGAAACCATGATGCTGCATCCGAACAGGGAAAACAGCAATACGACTCTCAACCCGGAGTCGATCAACCTGTCGGTGGCCGAACTGGCCTTGAAGCAGTACGCCCTTACGCGCGTTTTTTCGGGTGACGTCGCCGAGGCGCACCTTTCGGGGAATATTCACCTACATGATCTCGGCATGGTGAACCGTCCGTACTGCTCAGGGCAGAGCATCGCCTACGTGGCGAAGTTTGGCCTGAACCTTCCCTCCATCACCAGCATCTCCGCTCCGGCGCGTCACCCGGACGTACTGCTCGCACATCTTCTTAAGATGACTTCGGTCTTGCAGAACAATTTCGCGGGCGCGATCGGCTGGGATGCCGTGAACACCTTTTTCGCTCCCTATCTTGAAGGTCTTTCGGATGAGCGTATCCGCCAGATCGCCCAGATGCTCATCTTCGAGTTCAATCAGCTTGCCGGAGGGCGGGGCGGTCAGGTGGCCTTCACGGATGTGAACCTGTACTACGAGGTCCCGAAGCACTTCCGGGACGTACCGGCGATCGGCCCGGGAGGCAAGGAGACAGGAAAAACATACGGCGACTATGCTTCCGAAGCGAAGCGGTTCCTGAGAGCGCTCTTTTCGGTGTACATGGAGGGCGACAGCCGGGGACAGCCGTTTTTCTTCCCCAAGCCTCTGCTCCATATCACCGAGGACTTTTTCCGCGAGGAAGGTTGGGAGGAGATGCTCTCTCTCGCCTGCGAGGTCGCGTCCGAAAAAGGAAACACCTATTTCGTCTTCGACCGGGGGGACGCTGTCAAGCTTTCCGAATGCTGTCGTTTAAGCTTCGAACTCGATCAAAGGGATATCCTGGAGGCGAGAACGCCGTGGAAGCTTCGTTTCTGCGCGCTGCAGAACGTGACGCTCAACCTCCCGAGGATGGCGTACAGGAGCGGAGGAGACAGAGAGACGCTCTTCGAGCTGGTAGATCATTACATGGAGATTGCCGCGAAAGCGCATCTGCAGAAAAGGAATTTCATCGCCGAGATCCTTGCTCTTGGAAAGCGAGGCCCGCTCTCCGTTCTCTGCATGGAACACGACGGCGAACCGTACCTGCGTTTCGAGAGGGTGAAGTATCTCGTCGGGATTTTGGGTATGAACGAGATGGTCCAGACGATCACGGGGCGGCAGCTTCACGAATCGGAAGAGGCGTTCCAACTTGCGCTTGCGGTTACGCAGTACATGAATCTGAAATGCCGGGCTCTTTCGGAACGCTACGGGCTCGATATCGTGCTCGAGCAGACACCTGCCGAGAGCACAGCGTATCGTTTCGCGAAACTGGATGCGAAGTCGTGTCCGGAGGCGCTCGACGTAGTGAAAGGCAATCCCGGCACGGGCGAGGTGTACTACACGAACAGCACGCATTTCGCTTACAATATCCCTATGGATCCGGTGCGGAAGATCGTGGAGGAGGGGCGTTTCCATCCGCACATATCCGCAGGGGCCATAACGCACGTCTGGATGGGCGAGCATAAGCCGGATGCGCGTGCTCTTTCCTCGTTTGTCAGGAAGATTTTCCGCCACTCCGAAAACTCGCAAGTTGCATTCAGTCCGGAATTTACTGTCTGCAACGGGTGCGGCGCGACGACGCGAGGCCTGCGGGAGTCCTGCCCGTCCTGCGGATGTATGGATGTCGACGGCATAACGCGGATTACTGGATATTTTACGAGAACATCCAGCTGGAACGAGGGGAAGAGGGCCGAGCTTCAAGACAGGGTTCGTACTCCGCTTTCCGAATATGCGCAGTGACGCGCGTCTTGAGCACCCGTCTTTATTAGCCCTTTAAAAGTGAAAATAAAGAAAAGAAAGGGCTTCCGGAAGTCCCCTTTTTTGTGTATAATTTATCGCGAAGTCGAATATCGATATCTGAGGAGGGAACGGAATGAAGCTTCGAAATGTACTGCTGGCTGCACTATTGGTTTTTGTAGTTGCGGGAACGGCTTTGGCCGCCGATACGATCAAGATCGGCGTATATCTTCCCCTGACCGGAAGAACCGCTTTCGGCGGACAGTTGGAACTTGAAGGCATTCAGATGGCGCACAAAGAAGTGTCCGAAGTACTCGGCAAGAAAGTCGAGCTTATCGTCGTCGACAACAAGACCGACAAGGTCGAAGCCGCCAATGCGGTGAAACGCCTTATCGAGCACGACAAGGTCGTTGCCGTCATCGGAACGTACGGTTCTTCTCTCGCCATGGCGGGCGGCGAGGTTGCCGAAGCCGCGAAGATCCCCATGATGGGGACTTCCTGCACCAACCCTCTGGTCACCCAGGGGAAAAACTACGTCTTCAGAGCATGCTTCATCGACCCGTTCCAGGGTGCGGGCGCCGCGACGTACGCCATCAATTCCCTCGGCATGAAAAAAGCCGCGCTCCTCATCGACGTGGCGAACGACTACTGCGTGGGGCTTGCCAATTTCTTCAAGCAGTCATACAAGAAGCTTGGCGGCGAGATCGTATCGGAGCTGAAGTACAATTCCGGCGACCAGGACTTTACTGCGCAGCTTACCGAGATCATCAGCCAGAATCCCGACCTCCTCTTCATCCCGGCCGACTTTGCCGAGGGCGCCATCATCATGAAGCAGGCGAGAGAACTTGGCGCCGAGTTCCAGATCATGGGCGGCGACGCCATGGACAACCCCGAAATAGTCAATATCGGCGGAGATGCGGTCGAAGGCTTCATCCACACGACCTTCCCGTATGACCCGTCGATGACCGATATGAGCCCCATCGCGAAGACCTTCACCGAGAATTGGACGAAGAACAATCCGGACAAGGCGCCCAACGTCAATGCGGCGCTCGGATACGATTCCTACATGCTCGTCGTCGATGCGATCAAGCGCGCCGGAAGCGCGGAGCCCGATGCAATCCGTGATGCTCTGGCCTCGACGAAGGACTTCCCCGGCGTGACCGGAAGTAAGACGATCAACGAGACCCACGATGCTGAAAGCCCTGTGGGTATCGTCCAGATCAAGGACGGCAAGAAGCAGTTCATCGGAACAGTGGAGCCCCAGCTTTAGAGAAGAGTCTCCGATGTCTCCCGATGGAGACAAGGCTGCGCCTTATTAGGAGGGCGGAGGTTCCAGCCTCCACCCTCCATTTTCTTGAAGCAAGGGGGATCTCCAATGAGCGGTAGTATGTTCATTCAGCACCTTTTCAACGCGATTACACTCGGCTCTCTCTACGGTCTTATCGCTATCGGATATACGATGGTCTACGGTATTTTGCGCCTGATAAATTTCGCCCACGGCGAGGTCTTCATGTTGGGGGCGTACTTTGTTTTCTACGCGATCACTCTTTTGAATCTTCCATGGGGCCTTGCAGTGGTCGTGGCTATTTTGGGGTCCTCTCTCTGCGGAATCTTTGTAGATAAAGTTGCGTACAAACCTCTTCGCGAAGCTCCCCGTATATCGGCGCTGATCAGCGCGATCGGCGTTTCTTTCCTTATTCAGAACCTGAGCATCGTGATCTTCACAGGCATTCCGCGTCCTGTAGCCAGACCGGACTGGCTTGTGAAAGTCTTCAAGGTCGGCGACGTTCGCATTCTTCCGCTCGCCATAGTTGTTCCCATTGTGACAGTCCTCCTGGTGCTCGGGCTCTTGTGGATCGTCTACCGAACGAAACCGGGGCTGGCGATGCGCGCGATATCGAAGGATATCGAAACGACGCGCCTGATGGGCGTTTCCGTGAACAAGATCATCGCCTTTACCTTCGGCATCGGTTCCGCCCTCGCAGCGGCTTCGGGAATCATGTGGGCTCTCAGGTATCCGCAGATTCATCCTTTCATGGGACTTGTCCCCGGACTGAAAGCCTTTATCGCCGCCGTCTTCGGAGGTATCGGATCCATCCAGGGCGCTATGATCGGCGGAATGCTGCTTGGTCTCATCGAAATAATGGCCGTCGCTTTTTTTCCGCACCTTTCTGGCTATCGCGACGCATTCGCCTTCGTACTCCTCATCGTCATCCTTCTCCTGAAGCCCACGGGGCTGATGGGAGAGAAGCTGGAGGACAAAATCTGATGAACACCAGGACGCGCAACCTCATACTCAACGCTCTCCTCATCGCCGCTCTCGGCGCATTCCTCTACTGGGCTCAGAATAATCTCGACGGCTACAAGATCCAGGTGCTCAACCTCATCGCCGTCAATGCAATACTTGCCCTCAGTCTGAATCTCATCTACGGTTTCACCGGGATGTTTTCCCTCGGCCATGCGGGATTCATGGCGATAGGCGCCTATGTATGCTCGATCCTTATTCTGACGCCGGCCCAGAAAGAGGCTATGTGGATCCTTGAACCGTTGATCTGGCCTCTTTCCGTCATCAAGGCTCCCTTTTTCGTCGCGGTGCTTTCCGGCGGTTTGATCGCGGCTTTCTTCGCGCTCATCATCGCCATACCCGTTCTGCGACTGGGCGGGGACTACCTGGGCATCGCCACGCTCGGTTTCGCCGAGATCATCCGCGTGGTGCTCACCAACCTCAGCTTTATAACGAACGGAGCTCTCGGTATCAAAGGAATTCCTCCCTATGCGAATATCTGGTGGAATTACGCCTGGCTCCTCCTGACCCTCTTTTTCATCATACGCCTTGTCAACAGCAACTTCGGAAATGTGTTGAAAGCGATCCGCGACGATGAAATCGCGGCGAAAAACATGGGAATCAATACCTTCTTCTACAGGGTGCTCGCGTTCACAATAGGCGCTTTCTTCGCCGGAGTGGGCGGCGCTCTCATGGGAAGCCTCATTACCACGATAGACCCCAGGATGTTCATGTTCGTTCTCACGTTCAACATTCTTATGATCGCCGTCGCGGGGGGGCTGGGGTCCATTACGGGCAGCATCATCGGAAGTATCGTGATCACCATTCTTCTCGAGTGGCTCCGATTCGTCGAAAATCCCATGGTGCTAGGCTCCTTCGAGATTCCGGGTGTTCCCGGAATGCGGATGGTGATTTTCTCCCTCGCGCTCATTCTTATCATCCTCTTCCGAAGAGAGGGTATTATGGGAATGCGGGAGATTACATGGGATACGTTTTTCTCTCGCGGAAAACGAAGCCCGGAACGCGACGACAAGGGAGGGGAAAAGAAATGACGACTCCCGTATCCATACTTCGGACCGAGAATATCACCATGCGCTTCGGAGGCCTGACCGCAGTGGGGAATTTCAGCATCGACGTCCCGCAGGGAAAGATAGTCGGTCTTATTGGACCGAACGGGGCGGGAAAAACGACCGTATTCAACATGATTACAGGGTTTTACCGTCCTACGGAGGGCCGGATCTTTTTCGACGGACAGGATATAACGGGCCTACAGCCGCACATGGTCTGCCGTTCCGGTATTTCGAGGACGTTCCAGAATATCCGTCTCTTCTCCAACGAGACCGTGTTGGAAAACGTCATGATCGGCTGCCACGTCCGCAGGACGTCGAAATGGTGGATGGCGCCGCTGGGGCTTCCCTCCTTCAGAGCGGAAGAAGAGGCCATCCGCGACAAATCCCTGGACCTTCTGAAGTCCGTTGGCCTGGAGCGCTTCGCGAACGAGCCCTCGGCATCTCTCTCCTACGGCGCCCAGCGTCGCCTTGAGATTGCACGCGCTCTTGCGACGAATCCGAAATTCCTGCTGCTCGACGAACCCGCAGCCGGCATGAACCCGCAGGAATCGCAGGAGCTCATGTCCTTCATCCGGAATATACAGAAGCGCTTCAACCTGACCATACTTCTTATCGAACACGATATGAAAGTCGTCATGGGCGTATGCGAGTACATCTGGGTTCTTGACTACGGCGTAAAAATCGCCGAGGGCAACCCCGACGCCATCCAGTCGGACCAGAAGGTGATCGTGGCCTACCTTGGAGAGGAGTATGTTAAATATGTTGAAAATTGAGAATCTCCATGTGTATTATGGCGCCATTCACGCTGTGAAGGGGATCAACCTCCAAATTCCCGAGGGCTCCATTGTCACTCTTATCGGCGCGAACGGCGCCGGAAAGAGCAGCACAATCCGCGCCGTGGCTGGACTGGTAAAGAATATCAAGGGAAAGATTCTCTACACGCCTTCGGGAGGCGATGCCGCCGGGCAGGTAAACCTCATAGGAAAGTCCCCGGAAGAAATGGTGAAGCTCGGAATTGCCATGAGCCCCGAAGGTCGTCGTATCCTCCCTCATCTGACGGTGGAGGAAAATCTTCAGCTCGGCGCCTTCATCCGCAATGACAAGGACGGCATAGAACGCGACAGGGATCATGTATACGAACTTTTCCCCAGATTGAAAGAACGCTCTTGGCAGAAAGGCGGGACTCTTTCCGGCGGGGAACAACAGATGCTTGCCGTGGGGCGCGCGCTTATGAGCCAACCGAAGCTTGTCATGCTCGACGAACCGTCGCTTGGGCTCGCGCCGCTCTTGGTGAAAGAGGTTTTCGATATCATCGGCGAGATAAACGCTCTTGGCAAGACGGTGCTCCTTGTGGAACAGAATGCGTTTGCAGCTCTCAAGATAGCCTCCTACGCCTATATACTGGAAGTGGGGAATATCGTTTTGGAGGGCAAGGGAGAAGAGCTTCTCAAGGATGCCCGTGTAAAAGAAGCATACCTGGGCGGTTAACAGCGTTTCCATGAAGCGAGAGGGGTAACCGGAGCCTTTTTCCGGTTGCCCTTTTTTCCTTTATCAACTACACTGTACACGCAAATCATCTTTCAGGAGGAACATTCTCGTGGAAAAAAAGGTATGGAATATTCCAAATACACTCAGTCTCCTTCGGGTTTTTCTCGCGCCTCTCGTTTTGATTTTCCTTACGTTCAAGTTTACGTATTCCGTCTACACCGTCGAGGATCTTGGAATTGTTGTTACAGCCGGCGATGTTCTGGCCGGAGCTGTGTTCATTCTTGCGGCCCTGACGGATACGGCCGACGGGTACATCGCCCGGAAGAAGGGAATGGTAACGAACCTTGGCAAGTTCATCGACCCGCTGGCCGACAAAATCCTTGTCATGGCGGCTCTTATCGCCCTTGTGGAGCTTCATCGTATTCCGGCCTGGATCGTGGTCGTCATCCTCTCCCGGGAAATGATCGTCACAGGAGTCAGGATGGTCGCCGCCGCTGAAGGCATAGTCATCGCGGCCTCGAACGCAGGTAAGTTGAAGACGGTCTTTCAGATCGTGGCGATTTCGATGATCATCTTCAACATTCCCTTCGGGATTCATGTTATGTGGGTAGCCATGCTGATGACGGTCTGGTCGGGGATGGACTATTTGATAAAAGGGAAAAAACTTTTTACCGAGTAGCCTTGTTTCTCAGTACCGACGCGTCGCTTCCGGGAGGTCAGCATAAATACTTTGACCACGACGGGTTCGGGACATATAATGACCCGGTGTTTTGTGCCGTGCGCGCTGCACGGCCGAATTTTTTGTTGAGGTGACGCTATGCTCGAAATGCTTAAAAAAGCCCTCGGCCTGGATCCTAACGAACGGGCCCTGAAGCGCTATACAAATGTTGTTGAACAGATCAACGCCTTGGAACCTGCGCTTTCCTCGCTCTCCGACGAGGAGTTGCGCGAGAAAGGCCCTTCGTTCAGAAAACGCCTTCAGGAGGGGGAAACCCGCGAAGACCTGCTCCCGGAGGTTTTTGCGGTTGTGAGAGAAGTTTCCAGACGAACAATAGGGCTGCGTCATTTCGACGTCCAGCTCATGGGCGGTATGGCATTGCACGAGGGCAAAATAACCGAGATGAAGACGGGAGAGGGGAAAACGCTCGTTGCGACTCTCGCCGTTGTTCTGAACGCTCTCACGGGGGAAGGAGTCCACCTGGTAACGGTGAACGATTACCTGGCCAGAAGAGACGCGGAGTGGATGGGGCCGATCTATTCGTTTCTCGGGCTCTCCGTAGGAGTCATTTACGCCTACATGGACCCGGAAGAGCGCCTCGCCGCGTACAGGGCGGATATTACCTACGGAACCAACAGCGAATTCGGTTTCGACTATCTGCGCGACAACATGGCGGTGAGCGATTCGCACCTTGTGCAGCGGGGACACGCGTACTGCATCGTGGACGAAGTCGACTCCATCCTTATCGACGAAGCGAGGACGCCGCTTATTATTTCCGGTCCCTCGGACGACAATGTGGAGATGTACACCACATCCGATCGGATAGCCCGTCAGTTGAAAGAGGGGCGCGACTTCGAGAAGGACGAGAAAGAACGGAATGTTGCGATGACCGAAGCAGGTAT
>LVBO01000148.1 GCA_001604435.1 Synergistales bacterium Syner_01 | reverse complement strand
GACAAAATGAGAGGAGTTTTTCCCGAAGCGCTGCCCAGTGCCTGCGGGGAAGAGTCGTCCCGACGCCGATGCCCTCTCCCTGTTGCGCCGATGCGGAGATTTCGTCGAGTCGGGCGACGATGCTGTCGTACGAAGCGGCTTCCCCTTCCGGCGAGAGAACCTCCAGCGACCATGCCCTTCCCCTGCAGAAGACCGCGATGCGGCGGCTGTTCGGTGCGACGAAGAGTTCATCCCCGGAGATGCCGGGAGTTCGCGTGCTGCCGAACATGTTGATGTACTGGCTCATGCAGAGAGGCGTTCCTCGCTCCGTATCCGGTGGGAGCGTCTCGTCGTCGATGCTCTTTTTCAGCGAGAGGGCCGCGGCGGCAGAGGGGCGGAGGAATCAAGATAGGTGCGAAGCCAAAAGCCGGAGAGCCAGCTCTCGGGGGTCTCCTTCGCCCATTGTTCCAGGCGCCGCTGGAGTTTCCGCCCCGTTCCTTCGGGCGCCAAAAAAGCATCGACGGCGTCGGTGGTCGCCTTTCCGCCTCGTTCATCAAGCAGCGGCGCCGTCCAGAGCAGGAATTTGCCGAGAGTTTCTTCCAATGCCGGAACGGGGAGCCGTGGAAGGCTCCCCTGGAATTCAAACGTACCCGCGGTTCTCTCTCTTTTCTCCGTCATGCGGAATCACCTCTTCGGCGGTTCCCATCGTTTCGCCATGTTCTGGGTGAGACGGTCGATGACGATGGCGAGGAAAACCACGCTGATTCCCGCCTCGAAACCGCGTCCGATGTCGATGCGGTTGATCGAGAGCAGCACTTCCTGTCCCAGTCCGCGCGCGCCGATCATCGACGAGATGACCACCATGGCGAGCGCCATCATCGTCGTCTGGTTCACGCCGGCGAGAATGCTCGGCATGGCGAGCGGAAGCCGGACTTCCTTGATCAGCTGCCAGCGAGTTGCGCCGTAGGCCAGCGCGGCTTCCTCGACCGGTTTCGGCACCTGATTGAGGCCGAGAGCGGTAAGGCGGATCACGGGGGGCAGCGCGTAGATAAGCGTGGCGAGCACCGCCGGAACCCTCCCGAGACCGAAGAGCATCATCGCCGGAATAAGGTAGACGAAGCTCGGCATGGTCTGCATTCCGTCGAGAATGGGCCGGAGGATCGTCGCGACGATGCGCACCTCCGCCATGAGCACGCCGACGGGAAGACCGATGATCAACGCCATCAGCACTGCGGTGATGATGATGGAAAGGCTCTCCAGCGCCATCCCCCACAGGCCGAACATCCCGATGAGGAAGGGAAGGGCCGCCAGGATGATCGAGGCGACGAGCTTTTTCGAGGAATACCATGAAAGCAGCGCGACGCCGAGAATATACCCCCACCAGGGGATCGCCAGCAGAATCTCGTTGACCGTGAGAAGAAAGGAAAGAATTCCTGCGGAGATGGAGTCGAAAACGGGCGCATACGCCGCTATCAGGTCGTTGATGAACCTGTTGACGGCCGGCGCCACATGAACCTGGAAAGACTCAGGAAACATGAACCACCGCCTCCTTTCCCATCTGCTCTTTCGTGAGGGCGCGCTCCGCGCGTTGAAGCTGTTCCCGCTCGTCCTGGACGAACTTTGCGACGTACTCGTCGGCAGGATTCGCGATCACTTCGTCGGGAGAACCCACCTGCACGATCTCCCCTTTTTTCATAATGGCCATTCTGTCCCCCATGCGAAGCGCCTCCGAAAGATCGTGCGTCACGAAGAAAATCGTTTTGTGCATTTCCTTCTGCAGTCGGATCATCTCGTCCTGCAGTTCGCGCCTGATGAGAGGGTCAAGGCCGCTGAACGGCTCGTCCATGAGCAGTATCGAAGGATCCATCACGAGCGCGCGGGCGATACCGACCCTCTGGCGCATGCCGCCGCTCAGGGATGCGGGATAGTACTTCTCCCAGCCTTTCAGTCCGACTTGTTCCAGGGCTTCGACAGCCTTCGCCCGCCGCGCCTCTTTCTCTTCGCCCCGAAGTTTGAGCCCGAAGCACACATTGTCGAGCACCGTCCGATGAGGAAGGAGTCCGTAGTGCTGGAAGACCATTGCGATCTTCTCGCGGCGAAAATCCACCAGCTCACGTTTCCTCATCGCGACGACGTTTTCGCCGTTGACGACGATCTCGCCCGATGTCGGTTCGACAAGGCGGATAAGGCAGCGGATAAGGGTGGACTTTCCGCTGCCCGAGAGCCCCATGATGATGAACGTCTCCCCGTGGTTCACGGAGAGGGAGACGTTCTTCATCGCGACGACGGCGTCCTCGCCCTTGTCGAGTTCTTCGACGCGCTCTTCATTTTCGACGTCGGAGGACGATATTCGAAGATCCTTTTTCCGGGAGTAGATTTTCCACAAGTCCCGGATGACGATCGCCTCGGAAGGCGTCTCCAAATTATTTCTCCTCCTTCAGCGCGGCCCGCACTTTTGCGGCGGCTTCCGCGGGGAGCCATTTGCTCCAAATGTCGTCATATTCGCGAAGGAACCAGACGGCCGCCTGCTGCGTAGTCGCATCGTTCTGGAACATGAACGCGAGCGCCTTGTTGTTCTGCTCGAGCGTCGTCGAATAGTTTCGGAGGAAATCGGCGATTTCCGGGTTTTCCTTCACAAATTTGCTGTTGGCGACGATAAGAACTCTGACTGAAGGGAAGCCGCAGGCGAAATTGTGCTTCTCCGTCCAGAGCGCGTCATCGTGAGGCGGCTCCTCCAGAAGGGTCATATCCAGCAATCCCATGACCCAGGTGGGCTCCCAGTAGTAGGCCAGAACAGGCAGGCCCCTGTCGTAGGCGCGTTTGATGGCGGTCGAGAGCGCTGTTTCCGATCCGGCCGAGAACGCTTCGTAGTGCTTTTCGAGACCGTAGCCCTTTACCTTCATCTCGTTGATGGAGGTGACGCGCCACCCGGCAGGCCCGTTGTACAGTCTCCCGAGTTTCGGATTTTCCGGATCGATGAAAAGTTCCTTGTACTTCTCAAGATCCGACACCGACTTCAGGTCCGGAGCCACCGGCTCTATGCCGCGCTCCTTGTCTCCCTTGATCATGTACGTAGGAACGTACCATCCCTGCGGGGCGTCGGGGAAGTTCGTGCCGAGGCTCTCTACTTTCCCGTTCGTTGTCACTCTCTCCCAGACTTCGAGAATGTTGTCCACCCAACCCTCCATGGAGAGGTGGGCGTCGCCGCGTTCAAGTCCCATAAACCCTGGAAGCGATTCCGCGAAGATGTACTCCGTTTTCTTTCCGAAGGCCTTCTCGATGATATAACCGGCGATTCGGTTGTGCATCTGGACGCTGTCCCAGCTGAAGTCCACGATGACGACGGTATCGGCAGCCATGACCGGCGCGGCTGTAACGAGTACGGCCAGCGTAAGCAACACAAGCGCATTCACTATTTTTGTTCGCAGTTTCATGCAAACACCTCCTGAAGGATTTGATTCACCATGGGTTGTATAAAAAATGCGATGAATCCGAAAAAAGCGGTAAGTTGGACGGGCGCTCCGGAGCTGATATCTGATTTAAACTCAAGTTTGAGTATTTGTCAACATGTAAAATTGCAAATTGCATTCATTTTAATTCTGTTTTTGTCGCGTTCGCCGTGTCTCCGGTTCTTCTTTGTCCGTTCGTAGTTTCAATGGTGTATACTGTTTTCGTCCGATTTGCTGGTGTATTCGACACGAACTCGGAAAAGGCCGAAAAAGGAGAGATGCGTAGATGATCACCCGTCATGGCGGACCCGGAGACGTGGTCATGTGTATGAG
>LVBO01000653.1 GCA_001604435.1 Synergistales bacterium Syner_01 | reverse complement strand
GCTCGCCGGGGCTCGGCGCGGCGCTTGAAGCCACCGGCGGCTCCCCGGATATCACCATCGGATACTCCGTCGCCTACCCGTTCGGCGTCATGGCGGTGGTGCTCTTCGTGCAGCTTATCCCGGCGATCTTCGGCATCGACGTGGCGAAGGAGCGCGAGAAACTCGCGCTCGAGCGAAAGGCGGCGGAACCGTCTTCTTCCGACGCGCGTCCCGCGTCCGTGCCGTTCTCGCTGCTCTCCTTCGTCGTCTGCATCATCGGAGGCTCCATATTGGGCGGGCTTTCGCTTCCGCTGGGCCCGCTCGGCTCCGTCGGCCTGGGGACGACGGGCGGCGCGCTGCTCTTCGCCCTCGGCGTCGGGAGTTTCGATCATATCGGCCCGCTGCGGATGCGGATGGAGAAGAGCGTCCTCTCGGCGGTGCGCGCCATCTCGCTCGGCTTCTTCCTCGCTGTGGTGGGGCTGAACGCGGGGAGCGGCGTGGTGAAGGCCTTCCTTGAGCACGGTTTCCTGCTCATCGCCGCCGGAGTGGGCGCGGCGCTGGCGGCGGAGATGGTCGGTTTCTTTCTTGGGCACTACGTTTGGAAGATCAACTGGATCATCCTCGCCGGGGCGATCTGCGGCGCGATGACGAGCACGCCCGGCCTGGGCGCGGCCATCGACGCCACGGGGACGGACGAGTGCAGCGCGGGGTACGGCGCGGCATACCCCGTGGCCATCGTCTGCATGGTGCTCTTCACCACGATGCTCGCGGCTTTCTTCAAGGCCCGGTAGAGGGAGTACGTGCTTCCCGCCGCTTCAAGCGGTCGATAAGGAGAAAGACATGTTGACGAAAATCAGGCGATGGGCCGAAGCGCATCCGTTCTTTTTCGCCCCGGGGTTCGTGGGGCTCGCAACGCTGCTGTTCATTCCAGGGCGCGAGCTGCTTGGGAAAGGACACTGGTCTCTTCTCTATCTTCTGGTGATCTCGGTCGTGGCTTCGGTCGCGGGGACGAAGCCGTCCTTCGTCGCCGCGGTAACGTCGTTTCTTACGTGGAACGTCTTCTTTCTTCCCCCGTACAACACGTTCCGGGTGGACGATCCGAAGGACTGGATTTCGCTCGGAGTCTTCCTGATCGTCGGCCTCTTGATCGGCCTGACCTCGGGACGCCTTCGGGAACGCGAAGCGATGGCGCTCTCCCAGGAGCGGGAGATGGCCCTCCTCAACAGGCTGACCGGGAGACTGCTCGCCATCGAAGGGGCGCTTGAGATGGCGGAGACGCTCTGTTCGGAGATAGAGGCGGTCTTTTCTCCGGCCTTCATCCGTTTTCATCTGATCTCAGGCGGCGAGAAACGAAAGCTCCTGTTCGGAGAAAAGAACGAACTCTCGATGGATCCTCTCGAGGAGGATTTTCTCGATTGGGTGGTCGAAAACCGGAAAGGG
>LVBO01000147.1 GCA_001604435.1 Synergistales bacterium Syner_01 | reverse complement strand
ATCATTGTATAACAGTCTGTATTATATATCTTGGACCACTTTATCACATTCAAAGAAAAACCACAAGATGCGGTTCGTGTTTTTGGTGATGCTATAATTGCTTTTTGAAGAGAAAAGGAGGGAACGAGCGTGCGGTTTTTGGTGTTGTTGCTTTCTATGTCCGCTGTTGTGTTTTTCGGGTATGCGGTGGCAGGACTTGCCGGATTTCTTGTGGGAAGAGGAAGAATCGACTATATCGTTTTCGGTCTTTTCCTTGGTTTTGCGTCTACCGCCGCTTCACTTTTGCTTTGGAGGCATTGGTTCTCGCTTCTCGAGAAAGAAGCGCTGGAGAGCGGAAATGACGCCGGAGAAAAACCTTCCTGACGACAGTTGTTCTTTCAGAGAATTTCGGCCCATGCTTTTCCAAGACGTGCAACCGCTTCGCTCATCAATTCATCAGGAACGGCGGTGATAGAAAAACGGACGGCGTCGATTTTTCTTTTTCTTAGAGAAAAAAGGCTTCCGGGAGCAACGCGAACACCGTGCCTTTCAGCAAGCAACGCCGCCTCCGATCCGTCTGTCCTCCCCGTTGGAAACCAGAGATACACCCCTCCCTCCGGCTTCCGGAGCGGGACCGAGCCGAAATGGCATTTTAAAAGACGGTAAAGCGTTTCCATGCGGACTGAAAGAATCTTTCGAGCTCTCTCAACGGCAGCGGCCAACTCTCCATCCTCCAGAAAACGTGCGACTATCAGCTGAACGAGGGAAGAGACATATCCTTGTCTGAATGAACTTATCCGTAAATACTCATCCTTGAGAAAAGGCGGGAGCAAGGTGTACCCCAGACGCATTCCAGGGAAGAGCGCCTGACTGAAGGATCCGACATAGACGACTCCTTCCCCCTCCTCCATAGCTTTCAAGGCCGGGATGGATTTTTTTCCGTATCGGAGCTCACCGTAGCTGTCGTCTTCAAGAATGAAAAACCCTCTTCTTCTTCTAAGAGAGAGTATCGCCTGGCGCAACGGATGCGACAATGTCCGGCCCGTTGGATTCTGAAAGCTCGGTACAAGGTAGAGCACATCCTTGGAAGAGAGTGCTTCAAGGCGGTGCAGCGTACTCTCATCCAGAAGGGCCATCGTACGGAGCGGAATCTTTTCATTTTTTGCCATTGAGCGGATTTCTCCGTAAGACAACTCTTCCGCCCACAGCTTTTTGCAGCCGTACTCACGAAAAGAACGAAGGGCTGTCGAAAGAGCGTCCTTTCCGCCCGCGGTGACAACGACTTCTTCCGGATGAGCGGGAATCCCCCGCAGAACCGCATGCTGCAGAAGGAGACGTCTCAGTGACGGCAGTCCCTCGGCTGGGCTTCCTTCAAGAGCGTCCCCCAACAGAGAGAGAGAGAGTCCTCGGCACAATTCCGAGAGCTCTCTGAGGGGAAGCAGATCGCGAGTGGGATATTCCGTATCGAAGCGGAGAATATCGCCTTTGCCGTCTAAAGAAGAACGGCCCTCCAGAAGGGGAGAAACCGCAAACGTACCGCTTCTCGCCGTCCTCCTCACAAGACTCTTTTCTTCGAGGAGATCATAGGCCGCAACAACCGTACAACGGCTTATCCGGAGCATTCTGGCAAGCTCCCGCGTCCCCGGAAGCCGTTCTCCCGAGGCGATGCTGCCCGTTCGTATCATCTTCTCCAGATGATCGGCGAGCTGACGGTAGAGTACCCCTTCAGAGTAGTTCAACGGTATTTCCAGCAGCAAAACACTCTCCCCTTTCCATCAGCGCCGGTTCATCTGGTACAATACGTCGGGAGAAAAACAAAGAAAGGAGCCGTTTGCGATGGAACGTCCGCATTTTTCCACGACACACGATCTCATAGTTTTCGATGTCGACGGCGTGCTCGTCGATACGTCACGGTCATATTACGAGGTGATCGTCCAAGCTCTTCATTGGGCATGGACATCGCTCATCAATGGAGTTGTCGACTGCGAAGGGTTTTCCGAACGCCACTTCGCAACGACCAAGACGCACCCCGCATTCAATGACGACTACGACATCGCCTGGGCTATCATCAACTGCGCTGCAACGGCACGTACTCCTTCTCTATCGAAGAGTCTCCCCGGTCCGGAAGAATGGAGAGCCCTGCTTGACGGTTGCAAAGAACCGGACGTCCCTTCCTGGGTACGGCGTACTTTCGGCGAGCATATTCCCAGGGAAACTGTGCGAAAAGCGTGCGAAGAACTTTATTTCGGCGTCACGGAGAACGAGAGACGTACCGCGTTGCTTTCGCCCCGAAACGGACTTTGGGAAAACGAGCGAGCCATGATCTCCGTTCCATGGAGCGGACTGCCTGTTCCCGCAGGAATCTATACGGGACGAACAGCCAAAGAACTGAGCCTGGCCCTCAAGCGCCTTCGCTGGGAGGACTTTCCGGAATCCATGATTATCACATCCGACTCCGGAGTGACAAAACCATCGTCCCTCGGACTCGAGATTCTGTGCAAGACCGCGAACGCATCATTCCCTCTGTTTCTTGGAGATACGGAAAGCGACAGGCAGACAGTTCGCGCGTTCGGGAGAGGGACATTCGCCGCCATCGGTGATTTTCTTCCCGATGCACAGTACGCCTTTCCCGGGCCCGACGAGGCTTTATTGTATTTCGGTCTTTTCTCTCCACCAACCACCTAACGGTTGAAGAACGTCACTGTTTTCGCATCATCAACCACCGATAGGCGCCTTCGATATTGCTCCACAGCTCGACGCATAAATCGGTTGCCAAAGTCGCCCCTCTGTTCCATCCAGAAAGACCGATCTCCATGTTCTTAACCGTATCCTGAAGGCTCCATACCGCTCCGGCGGCATTCCCCGGATTCAAGACGGAAATATAGGCCGGAATGTATCCCCTGATTTTATCTCCTGTATTAAGCATAACATCACCATCGGTAGAAACGGCCTCGACCCTGCGGACATCGTCCGGCGTGGGAATACCGAACTTCCCCTGGAAACGGAAGAATTTTAGGCCTTCGTACTCTTTCTTGTTCGGCAGGGAAAACGACTCCCCCAGCAGCGGCGTAACTCCTCCATTGATCAGAACAGCCTTTCGAGCGTGCATAAACGAAGTGAACCATTCCCGAACACCGGACTTGCCCAATAACCGTTCCGCGCAAAGAAATCCCGGACCGTGCGGAACGTAAAGAGCGTTCAAGTCGCGGCGCAGAAGCGCGCTGTCGAGCGGAATCGAGTGAACTGTGCACCCGAGGTGCTTGAAAAGAAGTTCGGCGTTATTTCCTTCAAGTTCGAACGAGGGGAAAGAAAGAATTCCAACGCTCATTCCGCTGGCCTTTCCCTTGAAGGGATCATCGATGGGGACGCACTCTTTACACTGCTTCGCTATCCCCCAAAGGACATTCCAGTCAACTTGGTCAACCATACCCAGGAGTTGTGCGGTTGCGGCTTTTACAGGAAACACCGCACGCTGCGCCATATCTTGAAGACACAGTTCCATGAGCGGAGGATTGTTCTTTTCGAGCGTTTTCGGTATGAACCCCAGGCAAAGAAGGGGAACGCGACGCCCTGCTTCGGTTTCCAACAGCTGGTATTCCCGAGGATTCAACACGGAGGAAAAAATCACTGCTGAAGCGGTCGTTCCCTGTGCCGAAATTTGATTGTATACGTTTTCTAGAATTCTTGAGGTCACTGCGGCGGAACTATCTGCGTAGAGCATCGTCACCAGAGGGCATTCGAGCGTTCGTGCGACCTCGCCGGGAAGAGGGTTTACCGTAAACGTGTTTTCATCTCGCCGTTCCCCTATTGAACCGAGGATAATATTCAAGGAGTCGGGCGACGCAGCCCGTTGAAAAAGGAGTTTGAAGTTCCGCATCGTCCCGCATGAAAAAGGATCGAGTACGGTGACGTCCTCTTCGGTGACGAGTTTTAAAAAACGAACAAAATGCTCGTCAACTCCTGCACAAAAAAAACGAAGAGGATATCCGAGACTTTTCAGTACCGACGCAACAAGAATACTCTGTGCAATTTTGCCCGTTCTTCTTTCTTCCGCGAGGACAAGACGTGGAATATTCACTGGTTCCTCTCCTTTTTTTTAAAGTATAGTGTATCATATACCGCATGGATTTTGATAAACACTTATCGTCCAAGACGTCTGGAGGTTGATGACGCATGACAGCATTATGGGTTTCCATCAAAGATCTTCCTTCGCATGTGGAGGAAACTGTCGTTATCCGCGGATGGCTCTACAACTTGCGGAGTTCGGGGAAGATTCACTTTCTTCAGCTGCGCGACGGATCGGGAACAGTACAGGGAGTCATGGTGAAACAAGAGGTTTCCGAAGCTCTCTTCGCCGAGGCCAAGGGACTGTGGCTGGAGGCGTCCGTCGAGGTTACGGGCACAGTTCGAAAGGACGAGCGCGCTCCTTCCGGTGTCGAGCTTTCGGTGACGGATCTGCGTGTTTTCCAGAACCCTTCCGAAGAGTACCCCATCGGGAAGAAAGACCACGGGATCGATTTTCTTCTCGACCATCGTCACCTCTGGCTCAGAAGCAGCCGTCAGCAGGCGATCATGCGAATACGGGACCGTGTCATCCGCTCGGCAAGGGAATACCTTCAGGAAAACGGTTTTTTGCTTATTGACAGCCCGATCATCAGCGGCGCCGCAGGAGAAGGCGTTTCGGGGCTTTTCGAGATAGACTACTTCGAATCGAAGGCATATCTCGCACAAACCGGCCAGCTTTATGCGGAAGCTGCTGCGGCGGCGTTCGGAAAGGTCTACTGCTTCGGCCCCACGTTCCGGGCGGAAAAATCGAAGACACGCCGCCATCTGACCGAGTTCTGGATGCTCGAACCGGAAGTCGCTTTCTATGACCATAAAGACAATATGGCGTTGCAGGAAGGATTGGTATGTCATATCGTCGCAAAGGTACTCGAACATTGCAGGACCGAGCTTGCAGCACTCGAACGGGACGTCTCCAAGCTTGAAAATATCAGGGCCCCGTTCTATCATCTGCAGTACGGCGAAGCCATCGAAATGCTGCACAAGCTTGGAAGCGACACTCCATACGGCGACGATCTCGGGAACGAAGACGAAACCATACTCACACAGCAATTCGACCGTCCCGTGTTCATAGAGTGCTACCCGAAGACGGTAAAGGCTTTCTACATGAAGGAGCACCCTGAAAACACGGATCTCGTTCTCTGCGACGACCTGCTGGCGCCCGAAGGGTACGGCGAGATCATCGGCGGTTCTCAAAGAGAAGACGATTATGATAGACTTGTCGCACGAATCAGGGAGCAAGGACTTCCTGAAGAACCCTACGAATGGTATCTTGATCTCAGGAAATTCGGCACGTTCGTTCACAGCGGATTCGGAATGGGAATAGAGCGCGTCGTGGCATGGATTAGCGGATTGCAGCACATCCGTGAGGCTATCCCATGGCCTCGCACCATTTACCGTTTGAAGCCCTGACGTTCGATATTTTCCCATTTCGGGGAGGCATACTCAGGTGATTTACTCGGATTTTGATCCAAAACCAACGTTCCGCCAGTTTAAACGGCTGATCGGCGACGGCGAGGTCGGAGGGAAGGCGAGAGGGATCGCCTTCGCTTTCGATGCTGTTACAGGAAGCCCCTTGGAGTCATCGGTTGTTTTTCCGGATGTGAATTTCGTCGTGACGACGGAAGGATTCGACGAGTTCGTCAGCGACAATGGGATCGAAACCCTTTTGCGCGAACATGTCGCATCGGACGATGAAGGCTGCGACGAAGACAACTCCCAGGAGCTCTTCGACAGACTGTCCGTCGCTTTCCAGTCAGGCGGAATACGCTCCTCGCTGCTGCGGGACCTCGAAAGCGCGCTCGAGTCGATCGGCGACTTTCCGCTTGCAATACGCTCGAGCTCCATTTTGGAGGACTCGCGCAAACTCTCTTTCGCCGGGAAGTACGGCACTCGTTTTTCGGCGAACATCGGGAGTATGGAGGATCGCAGAGACCTTCTCGCCAACGCGGTGAAGGAAGTATGGGCCTCTTTGTACAATCCTGCAGCACGAGCCTATAGAAAAAAACATGGGCTCGTGGACTCCGACGAATCCATGGCTGTCGTCATTCAGCCGGTGGTCGGGCGTATGCATAACGGGATGTACTACCCGGAAATAGCAGGAACCGCTTTTTCGAAAGTCTACCGTCGTCCTTCAACAAGGATAAAGAAGGAAAACGGTGTCATGCGTTTCTGTTTCGGGCTCGGTACGCGGACAGTGGATCGTCTGAAGGCGAACATCTCCTATCTCTCCCACCCTATGCTCCGGCCGCAGGGGAACCTGCCGGCGGATATCGCGATGACCAGCCAAAGCGAGTTCGATTACATCGACAGAATGTCCGGAACCTTCAAGACCGGCCTTCTTTCGGAACATATTTCTTTCATCCTGAAAGAACACAAGCTCGCTTCTTCCTTTATCGAAATTTTCTCGGACAACGTGCTCTACTGGGCAGGTTCCGACCAGTTGAGCAACGGCAAGCCGATCTTCTCTTTTTCGAACTTCCCGAGAAGACACCCGAAATTCTTCAATATCGTCAAAGACCTTTCCGCGTTCCTTGAAGAACAGATGGGTATGCCCGCCGACATGGAATTTACCTACGATACCGAAACCGAAAAGCTGACGCTCCTCCAGCTCCGCCCTCTTGCCTCCTACGAAGAGATGGCCCGCGTGGAAATTCCTGAAGTTCGCGAAGAGAAGATCATCCTCATGGGGAACAAAATGGTGAGCAACGGAAAACTGCAAAACATCCACCATCTTGTCTTCGTGGATCCCGACCTGTACGGAAAAGACGCCACTTTTCACGAAGTGGCGCGCGAGATCGGACGCATCAACCATAAACTCTCCGGCACGGACTACATTCTCGTCGGTCCCGGAAGATGGGGAAGCACCAATCCTAAGCTGGGCGTCCCGGTGCGCTATAATGAAATTTGTCACTGCGGCTGTCTTGTGGAGGTCGGTATTCTGGAGAGCGATTACACTCCCGAGCTTTCCTATGGAACGCATTTCTTCCTGGACCTCGATGTCGACGGAACGCTCTACCTTCCGGTATTCGACGGCATGAAAGGGAACCTCTTCAACCGGAACTGGCTGGATTCGTCATTCTATGAGCGTAAACGGCATCCCGCGGTGCGGCATTACACAGGGAACTTCTCCGTCTTCATGGACGGAGAAAAGGAGATCGGCGCAGTTATTTCCAACGATTAACGCAACCGGCCGCCCCCCTCTTTTCGCGGAGCGGCCGGGACTTTCCTCATTGCTCTTTCATCTCCCAAAGACTGCACTGATGCATTATGTAGAGGAGTCGCTTCCAAATGAAACATTTTGTCGCCAAAATCGTACTTTTGCTGTATTTTTCGCTCATTTTCGTCGCCGGATCCGATGGATGCACGGGGATACTCGTCGGACGAGAAGCGAGCGAAGACGGTTCCGTTCTCAATTCCCAAACAGCGGATGGATGGTACGACTCAAATCTTCGGGTTGTTCCGGGAGAAACCTTTCCCCCGGGAGAGGAAGTTCCGGTGTACTTCGGACTGCTCGGCGACGAGCCTATCCCCCCGTTTGAACTCGGGCGCATACCCCAAGTATCCGAAACGTACACTTATTTCAGGACAGCCTATTCCTGTTTCAATGAACACCAGCTCTCGATTGGAGAATCCACCATCGGCCAGAAGGACTTGCTCAAAGCCTTTCCAGGAGAAGGAGGGGCTCTTCTGACCGTCGAACAGCTTATGATACTGGCTCTTCAGCGCTGCAAAACGGCACGCGAAGCCGTTCTCCTCATCGGAGAGCTTGCCGAGCGGTACGGTTTTCTTGGTTCATGCGCCAATGAAGGCGAGTCGCTCTCCATCGCGGATCCCTATGAAGCGTGGGTTATGGAGCTGCTGAGCGTCGGATTCGACTGGAAACCGGGCTCCGGCCCGGGCGCGATCTGGGTCGCCAGGCGAGTGCCGGATGCTCATGTTGCTCTTCTGTGCAATGCGAGCCGCATCTCCTTTGTTGATGAAAACAGCGAGGAGTTCCTTTTTTCCGAAGGGTACAAGGAACCTGCTCTCCGTCACGGCTGGTATGATCCGGAGTCCGGCGCTCCCTTCAACTGGAGAAAGACCTACGCTCCGGAATCCGGCCCCTGGTCGCCGTCTTCGATGTGGGTCCGGGGACGGATGCACGCTCTTCATAAACGCCTCCTGCCCTCAAGGAACTGGGACCCCTACGCCGAGACCGACTCTTACCCGTTTTCTTTCGCTCCCGAAAAACCGCTCTCCGTAAAGGGTATAATGGAGTTATTCCGCTCAACTCTGGAGGGCACGCCATTCTGTATGGAGGACAACCCCGCCTGGTATGTGCCCGGAGGAAACCGGGAGCTTGTGCGCAGCGCAAAAGCCACTCCCTTTCCCGACAGGTTCATGCGCGACCTCTTGAACATTCCCTACACGCGCCCGGTCGCGGCCAAAACGTCCTATAGCTTTATCACACAATCCCGTTCATGGCTTCCTTCTCCGCTCGGAGGCGTTCTCTGGTATTCTCTCGACACGCCGCATTTCAGCACATACGCCCCCGTGTACGCCGGAGTGCGCAGTGTGCCGGAAAGCTGGTCGAACTTCAAGAAAGATGGATTCACTCTTGATTCGGCGCGATGGGCGGCGCTTCTTTCCGCATCTCTTGCCAACAGCAACTACCAAAGGTCGATGCCGACGTTGAAATCACTGCGCGATCCGTTGGAACAAAAGACGTTCCACGACTTTTTCCAATGGGAAAAAGAAGGGTCCCGCTTACTCCTTCACAATTCACCGGAACTGCAGGAATGGATGAATGCCATCGCAGCGAAAAAGATGGAGGAAATACACCAAACGTACAGGAGCATCGCACAGGCGCTTATTATGGAGGCAACGATTATTGATCTCTGGTAAAAGAACGGTTTCTCGTTCACTCTTGATTCTCTTGATTCTCTTGCTTCTTCTACTGCTCCCCGTCCGCCCTGTATGCGCCCAACAGAAGATGCTAGTTGGAAGCGGCGCAGGGCGCACATATCATGTGTTGTGTCTGGACGCAGGCGCCCCCTATATCTTCAGGGCGGAGAACGGAGACCTTCAGGGAGTCTATGTGGACATCCTCTCCGCTCTGGGGGAGAGGGTAGGGTTGAAGCTCTCCCTTTCCCTCGGCAATACACACGATGCTCGGCGAGGAATCCACCTCTCCCGGGTGGATTTCATCGTAGGAACGCCCTACCCTGTTCCGCCCGACTCGGAGCTCTTTACTTTCTTTTCGGTGAAGAACATGGACACGGCGGACACCCGCCTCATCGAGGACTTCGAACTGCTGAAACATCGTCTTTCAGGAAAAGAGTTCGCTTCGTACTGTTTTGCTCTTCCTTTTTTTGAAGAGCCGTACACCCTCTTTTCCGTCGGGAACGAACCGCTCCCGCCAAGCGGCTTGAGAGGGAAAAATCTGCTGGTCATAGCAGACTCCCCTGAAGAACGTCATATCCGGGCAAGCGCGTTCAATGTAAGGATTCTTCAAGAGGACACCTTGGACTCCGCAGTGCATTCTCTGCTCGCGAACAGGGGAGATGCGGCGCTTCTTGGGGCATACCAAGGTATTCGACACACGCAGGACCTCCCGCTTAAGGGGAACATCATCCATTCACGCCCGTTCCTCTTTTCGCTCGCCAAAGGAATCACGGTCATGAAAGGGCAGGCCGACCTCGCTCTTGCGATAATGGAAAGCCTTACGGCAATGAAACAGTCGGGAGAAATCTCGAAGATAACGGACACATGGCTCTCTCAGTACGATCCGCCTGTTTTAAGCAGGCAGGAGATATGGAACATCGTCGGAGGGGGCCTTTTGGCGCTTTTTGCCGCACTCTTATGGAATTTGCTGCTGAAGCGGAAAGTACGGATCATGGTCAAAGAGCGCGAGAAAATTCTCGACTTTATAAAAGATGGTATCCTCGCTGTGGATAAAGATGGACGGATTACGATGCTCAACCGTGCCGCGCAAAATCTTCTGGGTCTCTGCTCGGACTCTATCGGTAAAGAAGCCGACATCTGCATTC
>LVBO01000011.1 GCA_001604435.1 Synergistales bacterium Syner_01 | reverse complement strand
TTCCCAGAGAAGCGGCGCCGTCGCGTATGGCCACGATTTCCGCGTGCGCGGTCGGGTCGTTGTCCTTCCTGTTGCTTCCCGTCGAGAGGACGCGCCCCCCGGAGGCGAGAATCGCCCCCACCGGAACGTCTCCCCGCGCAGCCGCGCGCGCCGCCTCTTCGAGCGCGAACCGCATGAGAAACTCGTCCAGCGAGTTCAATGCGTGCCCGACGTAGAGCATCTCCGTCGGAAGGGTCGCGCTTCCGTCAACGGAAGGTATGCCTCGGGGCGTCTCCCGAGGACGATGTCCGTTCCCGGCGTAACCGTCTTCCATCTGCAGTCGGAGCGGCGAAGCAGCGCGAAGACGGTCTGGCTCTCTCCGGGAAGCGCGGACGCGGCGACCGCTCCGGACGGAGGGACGATGAAGCTCTCGCGGGTCGGGCCGGAAAAGGCAGCGACGATGCACACCCTGTTTTCGGAAGCCCGGGTGCGGGCGATCTTCTCGATGATGGAGCGTCCGCGTTCATCCTCGAACGCCCCGTACCAGAGCACGATTTCCGCCCCTTCCAGCATCAGGCAACGAACGGGCTCCGGGTTCCACCCCTCGTCGCCGAAGACGACGCCGATCTTTCCCGCGGATGTTTCCACGGGTGTATATGCGCCCTCCGGGAGCGAGGCGACCGCTCCGCCGCCGTCGAACAGCACGAGCCGCCGTCCGGCGGAAGCAGGCTCGGAAACGGCGCACGCCGCCATACACTTTTCTCCGGCGAGCGACGAGGAGAGCGAGGCGGCGATCTCCGACCCCGAACAGGAGAGCGTTCCGGGAAGACAGAGCAGCGAAGCTCCCTGGTCGGCGCTTCTCGTCAGCACACGCGCGGCGCGCTTCACGTAGTCGGCCGTCCCCTCGAAAGAGAACTGCGCAACTCCGAGAAAAAGCTCGTCCTCCGCGAGCGGCGAAAGAGGCGCGGAAAGATTTTTAAAAGCGCCCGTCTCTTCCGTCTTCTTCGCGAGCGCTCCGTACTTTTCAGGGGTGCGGGCGGGCAGGGCATGAGGCGCGGCGTCCGGATCGACGTCGACGAAGAGGATGTCCTCCCGGTCGGGGCACAACGAGGCGACCTTCTCGCCGAAGGCGTCGATGACGCAGCTGCCGCCGCAGTTCAGGACCGACTCGGCCTCCAGACCGACCTTGTTGGCGACCGCGATCCACAGGCCGTTTTCCGCCGCCCTAGCGCAGAGCATATACTCCAGCTGCGGGCTCGACAGGCGCGAAGGGTCTCTGCCCGAGGCGACGAGGTTCGTCGGGTCCAGTATCAGGCGCGCCCCTTTCAACGCGAGGATGCGCGCGATCTCCGGTATCCTTCCGTCGGCGCAGATCATCATTCCGACCGGACCCCAGGGCGTTTCGGCGACGTCGAAAGAGAGTCCGGGCTCGACGTACCGCTCGTCGAAGTGCCAGAGATTCGATTTGTATGTTCGCAGACACTCTTTCCCGTCCGGCCCCCAGAGCACAGCGGCGTTCCGGAGACTGCCCCCGTCCTCGAGGACGATTCCGGCGGCGAGAAAAATCCGTCGCTCTGCGGCTTTCTCCGAGAGGGCCGAGAACGCCTCCCTCCACGACCAGGCGGGATCGATGCCGCCGAGGTAGTACGAAGGGTAGAACGTCTCCGGCAGCAACGCCATCCGCGCCCCGCCGTCCGCCGCGGCGTCGATCATCCGCAGCGCGGACCGCAGCGCCTCGTCGCGATGCTCCGCGGAGCGCGCCCGCATCTGAACGCAGGCAAGCTTGAGGTTCATTGCGCCGCTACGTTCCCGCCGCGTCGAGAGCGCCGAGAAGAGGAACCATCGTCTCCAACTGTTCGACGCCTTGAATATCGGAGTCGAGCAGCGGCAGTTCCACGCGGACGAACGAAGAAAACCGACTGTTGATATCCGCCATGTAGCTTTCCTGGGCGCTTCGCCGCTTTTCGAAGAACGCGCCCGCCTCCTTCGGGATAACCTTGTTGACGACCATGCCTCCGACGAAGACGCCGTGCTTCCCGAGCAGATCGACCGCCCTCGCCGTCTCCAGGATCGGGAGCTTTTCCGCGTTGAGGACGAAGAAAAACGCCGAAAGCGCGGAGTCCGTCAGGTAGCGGCGCGCAAGGGCGAACTTCTCCTTCCGAGCGGTAAGAGTTTCTATGATCGGGTCTTCCTTGATCTTGTCGGCGAGGACGCTGTCGTACCTGGCGGCCATCTTCATGAGGTGCATCGCTTTCCTTCGCTTCTCGATCAAGTGCTCGATCCACGTCTCCAGGATCTCGGGAAGCGTCAGAAGGCGGAGCGTATGCCCCGTCGGCGCGGTATCGAAGACGATCGCGTCGTAGGTCGTTCCCGCGGACTCCATGAGCTCGACGAACTTGTCGAAGATCGCCGCCTCCTCCGCTCCGGGCGACATGTAGGCTATCTCGATCTGGCGTTTGATCTCCTCGACGATCGCCGCGCTCACGAGGTCGAGGACCTTCTCCTGAATGGCCTTCATGTATTTCTTCGCCTCGACCTCGGCGTCGATCTCCAGCCCCCAGAGATTTTCGCGGAGAAGCACCGTCTCGAAGCCTATCGGTTTGGCGAACGCATCCGCGAGGGAGTGCGCCGGGTCGGTGGAAACCACGAGCGTCCGGATTCCTTTGCCCGCGAGTGAAAGAGCATAGGCGGCAGCGCAGGAGGTTTTTCCCGTACCTCCCTTGCCGCCGAAAAATGTAAATCGTCTCATCAGGGTTCTCCCCTCAGTCGAAATCGTATTGCGCCGCTTTCTCGGCGATGAGGAACTTGCGGTTCTGGATGCGCCGTTCCCACGGCTCCAGGTCGTTCGCCACGTACGGAAGGAGTTCGAGCATGTAGTACGACATCGGATTGGGCACTCCGAGATAATCCCCGAAGAGCAAAATCATCAGATTGTCGTTGATATCGAAAGCCTCCTTGCGGACGACCGCCATACGTTTATCCACAAACGTCCCGTGGTGAAAGAGGACGATGAATTCCCACGTTTTCCGAAGCGCCGACTTCAGTTTTTCCATAAGAACGGACCGGTTTCGCCGGCTACTTGCCGGTTTTGTCGATACTGAGCACCCCGCCCACGGCGACGTTCTCCCGAGGCATATCCGTGATCATGATCCGCACGCTTTCAGGGGCGACTCCCAAAGAGTCGCAGATGGTCCGGGTGACATCGGCGACGAACTTTCTCTTCTGTTCCACACTTCTGCCTTCGAACATCTGTACGTTGACGACCGGCATCGAAAAACCTCCTTCGAAAAAAAGAGGGCCCGGCCTCAGGCCAGGCCCCGAAAGAACCTTAAGACGTATGCTACTTCTTCTTCGCGGGCGCGGGCTTCGCCGGGGCGGACGCGGGCTTCGCCTTCCCGGTCGCGTAGGCGTAGGCCTTGAAGGGAATCATGTCCTTGGACATTCCTACGAATTCGCGGCTTCCCTCGTCGTACTCGGTGGCGCGGATGACGTTGCCCACCATGTCGTAATGGTTGATGTACGTCACGGCGAAGGACTTGCCGTCCTTCGAGTAGACGTAGCCGTACTCGGTGAAGTACAAGCCGTTGGCGAGCTCCTGGTCGGTGCCGAACTTCTCGACGATGAGGGAGATGGTCTCGGCCTTGACGTCCGAATTGGTGTAGTACTTCCTTGCGTTCGCGAAGTGGACGCCGTTCTCTTCGCCGTAGTTCACAAGATACCACTGCATCTTGATGTGGTCCTGACCGAAGTTGACCGGCTGCACCGCCGCGAATGCGACGGAACCGGAAACGAAGAGTGCGACAAGAAGAGCGACTGCCAAAAGAACGGGTGTACGGACATTGATTTTCATGCTGATTGAGACAACTCCTTCCAATTTTTTCATCTGCCTTGCGCCGTGTAGTCTACCACAAAACGGCGAAAAAAAAACGCCCGGGGAGCATTTTCTTCGTCCTTTTCTCTACCGCCCCCCTCTTTGAAAGGCTCCGATGCCGTAACTCACCGGACGCTCCAAGCCATCGGAGGGGATATTCCAAAACCCGCCGCTGGAAAGAATACCCGACGAACCGCCTCCATCGAGGTTCAGCGCATAGGACGCCCCCGCGCTCTTCAGAATGCGGGAAACTTCGCCGAGCGTGAAACCGACGCTATGCACCGCGTTTCTCCCGTCGCCCACGAAGAAGAACCAATGTCCTTCGTTCGTCAGCCCGACGACGGTCCTCGG
>LVBO01000146.1 GCA_001604435.1 Synergistales bacterium Syner_01 | reverse complement strand
CACCTGGCCGTCGCGCTGGAGTACGACCGCGAGATTATGGAGGCGCCCGTTCTTGTCGCCAAGGGCAGCGGTTTCATCGCGAGGAAGATTCGCGAGCTCGCCGAGGAACACGGTGTCCCCGTAGTGGAGAACAAGCCGCTCGCACGGGCTATCTACGAGTCCATGGAACTCGGAGAGGAAATACCCGAGCACCTGTACAAGGCTATGGCAGAGGTGCTCGCGTTCATCTATAAGCTGAAGGGAACAAAAAAGAGAGGCGCCTCTTCGGGGCGGGCTTCCGTTTCTTCTACGGAGGATCCGCGCCAAGCGCCCATTTTCATGTAAAATAGGAAACAGACAAGGAAACACTACGGAAGGATGGGAAAAGTGCAGGAATCGACTGCGGGGATGTCTCCGTTCAAAAAAATGCTCCACTATTCGGATATAGGTATGGCCTTCCTCGTGATCCTCATCGTCGTGATGATGGTTATTCCGTTGCCGACGTGGCTTCTCGACGTGTTGCTCTCGGCCAATATCACCATCGGTGTGGTCGTGTTGCTGGCGACCTTCTACGCGCAGCGCGCGCTCGACCTCGCGGCGTTTCCCACGCTGCTTCTGATCGTCACGCTCTACCGGCTCGCTTTGAACGTCTCCACGACGCGTCTCATCCTGCTGCAGGCGGACGCGGGCGATGTCGTCAGAGCATTCGGCACGTTCGTCGTCGGAGGAAACTATGTCGTGGGCGCCGTGGTCTTCCTGATACTCGTCATTATTCAGTTCATCGTCATCACCAAGGGCGCCGAACGCGTGGCGGAGGTGGCCGCTCGCTTTACGCTCGACGCCATGCCCGGAAAGCAGATGGCCATCGACGCGGACTTGAACGCCGGCCTCATAGACGACGCGGGGGCCAAGGACCGACGGCTCACCATTCAACGCGAGGCGGACTTCTACGGCGCGATGGACGGCGCCTCCAAGTTCGTCAAGGGCGACGCCATCGCAGGCCTGATCATCACGATCATCAACATCGTGGGAGGTCTCGCCATCGGCGTGTTGCAGCGGGGATTCCCTCTGGAGAAGGCGCTTTCGACCTACAGCCTCCTGACCGTCGGCGACGGCCTCGTATCGCAGATTCCGGCGCTGCTTTTCTCGACGGCGACCGGCGTTATCGTCACCCGCGCCGCGGGGCAGACGGACCTCGGCAAGGATATTTTCTCCTCGCTCACAGCCTACCCCAGGCCTCTTTTCATCGGTTCGGTGCTCCTTTTCGCGCTCGCCGCGGTTCCCGGTCTTCCCAAGATTCCTTTTCTGCTCCTCGCGGCTTTCCTCTGCCTGATGGGGTACTGGGTGTACCGGGAGGGGAAGATCCAGGAGGAAGCAGGCGGCAAAAAAAGAGAAGGACGCAAGGAATCCGCTCCGGGAGAGCCCGCCGGTGAAGCGCCGAAACCTGCGCCGTCCTCTCCTGAAGATGTGATGCGCCTGTTGACTGTCGATCCCATGGAGGCGGAGATAGGGTATGCTCTCATCCCGCTGGTGGACCCTTCGCAGGGCGGGGACATGCTCGATCGGATAGGGACGATTCGCAAACAGATGGCGATGGACCTGGGGATTATCGTGCCTCCG
>LVBO01000652.1 GCA_001604435.1 Synergistales bacterium Syner_01 | reverse complement strand
CCATGCAATACGGCTTGAAGGCGCGCTGTCCGCCGCAAGCGGTATCTCGGTCCATCCCCAAGGAGTGACAAGGAGAAAGCGAAATGCAATCCCCTGACGATTCAAAGCGCGTATGTGAGATATGTAGCGGTATACGTCGCCGATGATGAATGTATCGCTGATCAGCCACACCCTTCGGCTTACTCCGCGATTGAAGAGCGCGGCGTAATCTATCGCCATACGAAGGCTGTCCTCGAAATCGGCCGGACCGATATGAAGCGCAACGACATCCTCGTTTCCGAAAGGTTTCTTGATGTTCGGAAGGAGATCGGCATATTCGTCGACCCATTCCAAACTGTTAAAGAGAGCCTCTCCGTCCATTTCCATCACATTCTCGAAGAGGGCGGCAACCGGGTCGATATCCTGTTCGGGATTATCGGCCCTGATCGACTCGTCCATCCATTGCTGTACCTGGTTGACTATCTTTTCGATATACCTAGGATATTCGGATCCCGACATGGCGGAAAGAATCTCTCCCACTGTCCAATTTTCGTTCTGTTCGCTGCTGCCGTTCTTACGTTCTCGTGTCATGCCATCCTCCGTGTTTCTGATCTTGTGGAAGCATAGCATATACTCCGGAAGCTCACAACAGGAAGAATAGACAAAAGAAGAGGAGAAAGGAAGTTCTTTTTCGCCGGCTGTCGAAGAAACACCATTCTTCTTTAAGGATTCATCCGGGATGGTCGCTGCCGCGAAAGGACTTCGCACGTAGAAAAACCAGCTGCAAAAGCAATTTTTAGTGTAGAATCGTAGGGAAAAAATCTCAGGAGGTGAGATCATGACCTTTCCTCGTCTTCGACGCGATTCGGCGCATTTTCTCATGATCGACGTACAGGAGCGGTTGCTCCCCGCCATCTCGGATCATGAAAAACTCCATCGCAACATTCTGAAGCTGGAGCGTGCGTCGGAAGTTATGAACATTCCTTTTTGCTACACGGAACAATACCCGAAAGGGCTTGGCGGAACCACGGCGGAAATCATGGGGACTTTGCCCGAAGGCGCTCTGCGATTCGAAAAAAACACCTTTTCCTGCTGTGATGAAG
>LVBO01000651.1 GCA_001604435.1 Synergistales bacterium Syner_01 | reverse complement strand
TCTTCCGGATTCAGGAGATTCTCGCCGAGGAGGTTCCCGTCGTGATGCTCTTCGGTATGGTCGACAACTTCGTCTACCGGAGCGGGAAGCACGACGGCTGGATGTGCCGGTACGATCACAACAAGGTCGACCACAACAAGCTCTCCTATCTGATCAGAAAGCCGTGATGAGAAGCCGCTACGCCGTCGTGCTCCTCGTCGTTCTCGCGGCGAATTTCCTTCTGCCGAGGCTGATGCCGGGCGACCCGTTCGAACTGCTCTCCGTGGAGGACGGGTACGCCGGCGCCGCCTTCACGGACGAGCAGATCGCGCGGTACAAGGCGTACTACGGCCTCGACAAGCCGCTGCACGCGCAGTTCTTGCGGTACGTCGAAGGGCTGCTGACGGGCGATCTGGGGTACAGCATCTTCTACAAGACGGGCGTGGCGGAGATGATCCGCGCGCGTATTCCGTGGACCGTGTTCATCGTGCTCTGCGCGCTCGTCGTCAGCAGCGTCGTCGGCACGGTGCTGGGGAGCCTGTCCGCCGTGCTTCGCGAGGGGCCGGCGGACAGGCTCATGTATTTCTTCATGATGGTCTTCTCCGAGATTCCTTCGTTTTTGCTGGGGACGCTGCTGCTGATCTTTTTGGCGGCGAGGCTCGGCTGGTTTCCTCTCTCCGGAGGGGCGACCGCGTTCGCCGTCTACTCTTCGCCGTTCGAACAGGCCGGGGATCTGCTGCGCCACGCGGCGTTGCCGGTGCTCACTCTGGCGCTGGCCGGGGTGGGGAACTTCTACCTGCTGGCAAGGAGCAGCATGCTGACGGTGCTGACGAAGGACTATATCCGCACGGCGAGGGCCAAGGGGCTGTCGAAAGGGCGCATTCTCTTCCGCCACGCGCTCAGGAACGCTCTTCCGCCGATCGTCGCCCGTTTTTTTATGAGCATGGGGGGGATGTTCGGCGGCGCGGTGTTGGTGGAGAACGTCTTCGCCTATCCGGGAATGGGGCGTCTGCTGCGGGACGCGGTGCTCGCCCGCGACTACGTGCTGGCGCAGGGCGTTTTTCTGACGATCGCCGTGACGGCGCTGCTGATGAACTGGGCGGCGGACGTCGTCTACCGCAGGCTCGACCCGAGGGTGGCGTAGATGAGTTCGCAGGATGTTTCTCTCAGGAGGCGGCGCTTCGCCCTTCGTTTCGGCGGATCGACCGCGGAGAAGAAACGAAGCGCTCCGTTCCGCGCTCCTCGGCCGCTCTCCGCCCTCTCCCTCTGCGGGAAAGCCGGTCTGGCCGCGCTTCTGTTCATCCTCGCGACCGGGGTGTGCTCCCTTCTGTTCATGGGCGACGCGCACCGCGTTCCGTCGGGGAATTCGCTGGAGTCGCCGAGCCTGCGGCACATCCTGGGCACGGACGACCTCGGCATCGACATCGCGGCGCAGCTCTGCCGGGGCGCGATGGTCAGCGTTTTGGTCGGGCTGGGAGCGGCGGTGCTGGCGGGCGCGGGGGGAAGCGCGCTCGGGATGCTGGCGGGGTACGCGGGAGGATGGCCCGACAGGCTGATCTCCGGGCTCTGCGACGTGCTGACGGCCATTCCGCAGCTCCCTCTGATGATCGTCCTCGGCGCGTTTCTGGGGCCCAGCGTCTGGAACATCGTGTTCGTCGTCGCGCTGCTCTCGTGGGTGGGGCCCGCCCGTATCGCGCGGGCGAAAACGCTCTCCATGCGTCGCGAGAAGTTCATCGTCGCGGCGGCCTGCTACGGGGCCTCGTTCTTCCATATCGCGGCGAAGCATCTTGCGCCCGCGCTGGCGCCCCTCGTCGCGGCGAGCGTGCTGCGGATCATCGGCCACGCGGTCGTGGCGGAGGCGGGGCTGACCTTTCTCGGGATGGGGGATCCCACGTCGAAGAGCTGGGGGATGGTTCTGAACCGGTCGATGAGCTTCGGCGGAATCTATTTCACGGACTTCTGGAAGTGGTGGGT
>LVBO01000650.1 GCA_001604435.1 Synergistales bacterium Syner_01 | reverse complement strand
GAACCAAAGACCACGTACCAAAGAACCGATGCAACAAGGAAAGCTGTACGGAACCTCAACAAAGATACGTGTGGGATATCTACAGAAGTACTAGGAGCTGGTTGTTTGACAGAAGGTCAGAACCACCGTCCGAGATAGCCCGTTGAAAGTCCGGGAGGGGATGTTTCCCCTCCCTTTTCGTTGTGTGCGGATGCGATGTGAAAGGAGCGACATGGAGCGCCCTTTCACATCGCATCCACATCTTTTTTAGCGTGCGTTTTTCCCAAAGAGCGTAAACAAAGGCGCGAGGAGCAGAAGAGAGAACATGTGCGTCCCATGAGTTACGAGACACCCACCGCTGGAAGAAGAGGAGGGTGGTTCTCCGGTCGAGCTGAACGCCTTGAGGCAGACGTTCGTATTCGGGGAGCGCGTTGTCATGTCCGACCAGGATGCTCCGTCGAAGCTGACGAAACTTTGCCCTGCGCCGGCCGTCGCTTTGTCGCTGCTTCCCTCTACCGGCATTTCGACCGGAACGGGGAAGAGATAGCCCGGGGTGGTCAGGCGGACAACCACGGAGAATCTTTCAGCGGGAGAGAGAGGAACGGGCGATGAAAGATTCACGGTATGATATCCGGCTGCCGCGAGCGTGCCTCCGGTAGAACTCGCAAGAGTTCCGCTCCCGGGGGCGTTCTCGTCGACTCCGCGTCGGATCTCGATCGTGAACGGGGCGTTGGCTTGCCCGGCGTAGAAGGAGACTGCGCGAAGGAGTTCGACCGTGTTCTCGCCTGTATCTTCAGGAGAGACGGAAGGAGCGGCGGTGAAGATATTCGCGAACCATGCTGTTTCGGAGCCGAAACCGAAGCTTTCCGTCCACCCGAGCGGATCATACTGATAGATGCGCTCGAATTCCGTCGTTTTGCCGCCGATGTAGATCGACGGAGTGCCGATAGTGGGATCGGCGTAAGAGAGGTAGAAAAAGCCCTTTTCGCCCCATTCGGTTCCCCAGCTGTTTTGGATTATCCATGCGCCGTTGCGCCCCGGATCCGCGTTGAAATTACCTGCCGGATACTCGTCGTCCCACCCTACGATGTTGACGGCGTGCCCGCCGCCTGTTTTCCAGGGATTGAAATAGGCATTCGTTTCCGGAGCGTAGGCGTTGTTGGTCCAGACCACTCGGATGCGTACGGAGCCGTGCGTCATAACGGTCTGTTTGATCAGCTGGGGATTGAATTCGGCTCCGAGGTGATGCACGTGTTTCAAACGCATCGAGGGAGGATCGGAGGGGAGCGGCTTGCTCGATTCCGGCCAGGGGGAAACATGCTGGTACGGGCGGTCGGCTTCGTTCACCGCGCCTGTCCATCTGGCGAGAATCGCTGTGGATTTCCAGTTGTTTCCTCCCTGAT
>LVBO01000649.1 GCA_001604435.1 Synergistales bacterium Syner_01 | reverse complement strand
CTGGTGAAGTACGTCGACGTGCTCGTCGGCAACGAAGAGGACAGCGAGAAGATGCTGGGCGTAAAGGCCGGCGCATCCGACGTGCACAAGGGGGAGCTGGACACTGCGTCGTACGTGGACGTCGCGAAGCAGCTTCAGCGGGAGTACGGCTTCGAGGCCGTGGGCACCACGCTCCGCAAGTCGATATCCGCCTCCGACAACAAGTGGTCCGGGATGCTGTACACGAACGGAACTGCCTACCTCTCCAGGGAGTACGACATCCGGATCGTGGACAGGGTGGGCGGAGGCGATTCGTTCACGTCCGGCCTCATGTACGCCATGCTCAACGGGTACGACAGCAAGAAAGCCCTCGAATTCGCGGTGGCCGCGTCCTGCCTGAAACACAGCATCGAGCTGGATTTCAACCTGGTCTCGGTGGAGGAGATCGTCGCCCTTATGGAAGGCGACGGCTCCGGACGGGTACAGCGATGAAAATATCCGCGACGAAGCGGTCCGCCGGGGGAGAACCCGGGAAGGGAGATGCGCGATGAAGAAGCTGTTCGGAGTCACCACGTCCATGACCACTCCCTTCGATGAAAGGGACAGGGTCGACGTCGCGGCGATCGAGGCGATGACCGATTTCTCGATCGCCAAAGGGACGGATTGCCTCTATCCGTGCGGCACCACGGGCGAGATGCACCTGATGTCGTGCGAGGAGCGGGAGCTGGTGGCGGAGACGGTGGTCCGGCGCGCCGCCGGCCGCGTCACCGTGTTCATCCACACGGGCGCGATGACCACGAAAGATACGATACGGCTGGCGAAGCACGCCCACGCCATCGGCGCCGACGGTATCGGCGTCGTGACGCCGAGCTATTTCAACGTTCACGACAGGGCGATGGTCCGCTTCTTCGTCGACGTGGCGCGGAGCGTTCCCGCGGACTTCCCGGTCTACATGTACGGAATTCCGCAGTGCGCGGGGAACGATCTGAGCGTGGAGGTGGCCGCCGAGGTCGCCCGACAGGCGCCGAACATCGTCGGCGTGAAGTACAGCTACCCGGACATGCACAAGATCAACGAATTCGCCAGGATCAACGGAGGCGACTTTTCCGTCGTGGTGGGGCTCGACAGACTCTTTCTGTCCGCCCTCGTCATCGGGTGTTCCGGTATCGTGTCGGGCGTGGCCTGCCCTCTGCCGGAGCCGTTCGTCAACGTCTACAAATATTTCCGGGAGGGCGATCTCGCGGAGGCGGGGCGCTGGCACAAGATCGCCAACGAGACGGTGCTCTGCATGAAAGCGGGGGCCGATATGAGCATTTTGAAATACGGTCTGGAATTGCGCGGGTTGCGGGGAGGTGGGGTACGGAAACCGTTGCTGTATATCGAAGACGCGGAGAAGAAGCGGATCGAAAAGGAACTGCGCGGTATCGCCGACGCGGCGAACATCGCGCTGTGAAAGCGCGCATCTTGGAGCCCGCAAGGGCTGTGGAAGAGCTGTTCATGAGAACGACAGGAGGAGAAAAAATGAAAAAAGCGATGAGCGTGTTGCTTGTAGCGGCGATGGTTCTTGGTCTTGTAGGAGGAGTCGTCGGCGCGTCCGCGGCGGACTATCCGAGAAAGCCGATCACCATCGTCGTGCCGTATTCGCCCGGCGGGGCTTCCGATACGGTCGCCAGAATCTACGCCAAAGAGCTCGAGAAGATCCTGAACAATCCCGTGATCGTCACCAACCGCACCGGCGCTTCGGGCGCGGTCGGCCTCGAATTCGTCAAGAGCAGCGCCCCGGACGGATACACTCTTGCCTATATGCCCGTCGAGTCGACGATGATCA
>LVBO01000648.1 GCA_001604435.1 Synergistales bacterium Syner_01 | reverse complement strand
ATTGGAGGCGGCACCCAGATTCGAACTGGGGATAAAGGATTTGCAGTCCTCTGCCTTACCACTTGGCTATGCCGCCGCTTATCCTTTAAAAATGGAGCGGAAGACGGGATTTGAACCCGCGACCCCAACCTTGGCAAGGTTGTGCTCTACCCCTGAGCTACTTCCGCATCCTTTTTCTAAGTTCAAAAGTGGTGGCGGGACCCAGAATCGAACTGGGGACACGCGGATTTTCAGTCCGCTGCTCTACCATCTGAGCTATCCCGCCTCAATTGGATTGTAAATGGCGGGGCCGACGAGACTCGAACTCGCGACCTTCGGCGTGACAGGCCGACGCTCTAACCGACTGAGCTACGACCCCGCTTAGTACATCCATTGAAGCCATGGTGGGCGAAACAGGGTTCGAACCTGTGACCCCCTGCGTGTAAGGCAGGTGTTCTACCGCTGAACTATCCGCCCGCGTCCGTTGCAGCAACGCGAGGGATAGTATATAAGGGATGAGGGTTTCTGTCAACACCTTTTCGCCAGAAAATCGGAGGCATTGCGATGAAGAAATTTTTCAACTTCTCCTGTTCCCAAGCCCGATGCCGCAATCATTTTCTCGTACTTAGGATAAGAGAGGATCGGAAAATCCGATCCGTAGAAAAGCTTGCGGAGCACTCCGGCGGACTCCATCGCCCTCAGCATGGACGGTTCGTAAAGCCAGGGCCACGCCGCGGAATCGTAGTAGGCGTTGGAAAGCGCGAGCTTCATCTCGGGCATGAGTTCGTACATCCAGAGTCCTCCTCCGAAGTGCGCGAAGACCACTTCGACCTCCGGATGATGCAGGCAGAATTCGGCGGCCTCCCGCGGCCCCGTGTTTCCTTTTCCAGGGTAGTCATGGCCTACCGGTTCGGCGGAGTGGACGAGCAAAAACATTCCCGCTTCGGCAACCGCTCCGGCAAGCCTCCACGTCTGACGCACATCGGAGATGTCGAAATCCTGTCCTCCCGGAAAAAGCTCTCCGACGCCGATAAGGCCTTGTTCCCGTCGCCGGAGAATCTCTTCTCCGGCTTCTGGGGCGCACGGAGGGACAACGGCGAGCCCCTTCAGACGCGTCGGGTATTTCCGAACGGCTTCGACCACATAGTCGTTGCAGAGCGAACACAGTCCGGCATCCTTGAAGGCGAAGCCGAAAACCCACGAGACGTCGACCCCGTCCCTGTCCATCGCGGAGACGACATCCTCGGCCGTCGCCCATTTATGCACCTTGCCGGTCGTGAGGAGTTCGAAGTACGGTTCTTTTTTTCCTATCGCCGCCGCATCCCTGATGATTTCGGGCGGATAGACATGCACATGACAGTCGATCACGGTATCCCCTCCATAAAAAAAGACGGCGCGTCCGCGCCGTCTTCAGTATATCAGAGAAAAGGAGAGCCGTACTACTTGACCTCGACATCCGCTCCGGCCTCGGCGAGCTTGTTCTTGACTTCTTCGGCCTCTTCCTTGGTGACGCCTTCCTTGACGGGCTTGGGAGGATTGTCGACAAGTTCCTTGGCTTCCTTGAGGCCAAGGCCGGTAAGCTCGCGGACAACCTTGATGACGTTGATCTTGTTGGCGCCGGGGCCTTTGTAGATCACGTCGAACTCGGTCTTCTCTTCCTCTGCGGAAGCGGCGGGCGCGGCCATCGCCATCATCGGCATCGCCATCGCGGGAGCGGACGCGGAAACTCCGAACTTATCCTCAAGAGCCTTTACGAGCTCGGAGAGCTCAAGCACCGTCATGTTCTCTATAGCCTGAATCATTTCATCGCGGGTCATTCTTTTTTCCTCCTTGGATATATATCATCTTGTGTATCGCATACCGTGTATGCGATGTGTCTCCGG
>LVBO01000647.1 GCA_001604435.1 Synergistales bacterium Syner_01 | reverse complement strand
GAGAGCATGAGGAGCCTCGCCTCGGTCTGCGCCTCGATGGAGAGCGGCACGTGGACGGCCATCTGGTCGCCGTCGAAGTCGGCGTTGAACGCCGTGCAGACCATGGGGTGAAGACGGATGGCCTTGCCCTCCATGAGCACGGGCTCGAACGCCTGGATGCCGAGACGATGGAGCGTCGGCGCGCGGTTGAGCATGACCGGGTGGTCCTTGACGATTTCTTCGAGGATTCCCCAGATCTCCTCCCGTCCCCGTTCGATGAGGCGCTTCGCGCTCTTGACGTTGGGGGCGAGGTTGCGCTCGACGAGCTGGCGGATGACGAACGGCTTGAAGAGTTCGAGCGCCATCTGCTTCGGCAGTCCGCACTGGTAGATCTTCAGGTGCGGACCGATGACGATGACCGAGCGGCCGGAGTAGTCGACGCGCTTACCGAGCAGGTTCTGGCGGAAGCGTCCCTTCTTGCCGCGCAGAAGATCGGTGAGGCTCTTCAGGGGGCGGTTCCCCGCGCCCAGGACTGCCTTGCCCATGCGGCCGTTGTCGATGAGCGCGTCCACGGCCTCCTGGAGCATGCGTTTTTCGTTCCGGATGATGATCTCCGGCGCCTTCAGCTCCTGGAGCTTCTTCAGGCGGTTGTTCCGGTTGATGACCCTCCGATAGAGGTCGTTGAGGTCGGACGTGGCGAAACGGCCTCCGTCGAGCTGCACCATGGGGCGCAGGTCGGGCGGGATGACCGGGAGCACTTCGAGAATCATCGCGCCGGGCGCGGCGTTCCCCTTGCGGAAGTCCTCGGCGACCTGGAGGCGCTTGATGAGCTTGCGCTTCTTCTGCCCCGCGCTCTCCGAGACCTCCTCGCGGAGCGCGGCGACGAGCTGCTCCATGTCCATGATCGAGAGGAGCGCCTGGACGCCCTCCGCGCCGATGCCCGCGGAGAACTTCTTGTCGTACGCCACGCAGAGGTCGTACTCGCGCTCGATGATGATATCGGCGAACATGTAGGGCGAGAGTCCCGGCTCGATGACGAGATAGCAGGGGTCCTCGACCGTGATGGCCTCCTTCTGGGCGGTGAAGCGGCCGGGATACTTCTGGTTGTACGCTCTGCACTCGTTGTCGGAGAGCATGTCGCCCTTGGCGAAGGGAAGATGCACGGCGGCGGTGACGATGAACGCCTCCGCGTTGCCGATGTATGCGCGCTCCTTCTGGAAGGCGTCGTCCCCGAAACGCTCTCTCAGGCGTTCCACTTCGCTGGCGGAGACGATATCCCCGTCCGTGAAGAGAGAGCCCTCGGGCGCCGCGACAAGCTTGAACGCGGTCTCCACCTTGAAGAGTTCGTCGCCGTACTCGGTCTTGTAACGGGCGACCTGGTTGGCGGAGACGACGTCGCCCTCGTTCACCGGGAGGTCGTCGACCGTGACGATCCTGTAGGCTTCCTCCGCTTTGAACTTTGGATCGTAGTGGGCGTGAATCCGGACTTCGCTCTCGGAGAGGATGTCGCCCTTTCTCGCGAGGTCCGTGCGCCGGCCTTCCATGACGACCTTGTACGCCTGCTCCCGCTGGCGGGTGGGCGCAAAGTAGACGACCTTTTCCAGATCCTTCGTCGTGCAGCCGAGCAGCAGACTCAGCCTGCTGGGGATGCCGCGGAGGTACCAGATATGAACCACCGGAGCGGCAAGCTCGATGTGCCCCATCCGCTCGCGCCGCACCCTGTTGTCCGTGACCTCCACGCCGCATCTGTCGCAGACGATCCCCTTGAACTTGGGACCGCTGCGCTTGTATTTGCCGCAAGCGCATTCGAAGCTCTTCGTGGGCCCGAAGATACGCTCGCAGAAGAGCCCGTCCTTTTCCGGCCGGAGCGTGCGGTAGTTTATCGTCTCGGGCTTCTTGACCTCTCCGCTGGAGAGTTCGCGAATCCGCTCGGGGCTGGCGAGCTTGATCCGCACGCCCAGTATCTCTCTACGGCTCATCAGTTGTCATCCCCTTCTTCTTCGATGGACATCCCTTCGGGAAGCGGCCCTCCGAAAATCAGCTCTTCGGGGACGATCCCCTCGACTTCATCCTCGTCTTCGAAGAACTTCTCCTTCTCCTCGACTTCCTTATCGGCTACGGCCTCCGAATCCTCCTGGACGATGGTCCGCTCTCTCGGCGGG
>LVBO01000145.1 GCA_001604435.1 Synergistales bacterium Syner_01 | reverse complement strand
TGCTGATGCTCACTCTTCCCGAAGACCAGGCGATGAAGACCATCCGCCTCCTCGCCCTCCCCGTGATGGTCGCGTACCCGCTGACGACGCTCTTCATCGGGAGGATCCTCTCGGAGTTCGACGCGCATCGGCGGATGGGCGAGTCGCTCAAGCTCAGCGAATCGAACCTCCGCAGATCCAACGAAGAGTTGGCCGCCAATCTGAACAAGCTCATGAAACGGGAGAAAGAGCTGCGCTTCACGAACGCCGTGCTCCGGACGCAGCAGGAGACGTCGCTCGACGGCATCCTCGTCGTCGACGGCGAGGGGGGCGTCATCTCCTTCAACCGCCGTTTCACGGAGCTGTGGGGCATTCCCGCCGACGTTGCCGCATCGGGCGACGAGAAGAAGCTCTTGAAGCGAGCGATGGAACGCCTGCTGCACCCCGCCGAGTTCCTCTCGAAAGTCAACTTCTTGTACCAGCACCCTCATGAAAAGAGCCGGGACGAGATCGAACTGATCGGCGGCACGGTGTTCGACCGCTACTCCGCGCCCATGCTCGGCACGGCGGGGGAGTATTACGGCCGCATCTGGTACTTCCGGGACATCACCGGGAGCAAACGTGCGGAAGAGGAAGTCCGAAAGCACCGCGAACATCTGGAAGAGCTGGTCCGGGAGCGGACGAACGAGCTTGAGGCGGCCAAGGAAACCGCCGAGCGCGCCAACATGGCGAAGAGCGCCTTCCTGGCGAATATGAGCCATGAAATTCGTACGCCGCTCAACGCCATCCTCGGATTCGGCACGATCCTCGAACGCGATCTCACGCTCTCCGAAACGCAGGCCGAACAGGTGCGCACGATCAACAGAAGCGGCCGCCACCTTCTGAAACTGATCAACGACATCCTCGACATGTCGAGGATCGAGGCCGGGCGTCTTGCGCTGCACAACGCGCCGTTCTGCCTGCAGGATCTTCTGGACGACCTGGAAGCGATGTTCCGCGTGCGGGCGGAAGAAAAGGGGCTTTCGCTCTCCTTGGAGCGCGACGCGAATCTCCCCTGCAACGTCGTCGGAGACGAGGCCAAACTGCGCCAAGTGCTCGTGAACATGACCGGGAACGCCGTCAAGTTCACCAAACAGGGAAGCGTGACGCTCCGCGTCCGCATGGAAGCGCCCGCGGAAACCGGCCCCCGCCTTGTGCTGGAGGTGGAGGATACGGGCCCCGGCATTCCTCCGGAAGAGCTGACGCGCATTTTCGACGCGTTCCGTCAGTCGGAGGCGGGACGCGAGGCGGGCGGCACCGGGCTCGGACTGTCGATCAGCAAGCGCCTCGTCGACCTCATGGAGGGAGAGCTCGTCGTTCGGAGCACCCTCGGCGCGGGGAGCTGTTTCACCGCGTCGATACCGGTCGAACCGTCGGCGGAAACGCCCTCCCAACCGAAGACGCCGCCGCGCCGCATCGCGGGCGTGGAACGCAACGAAGCGGAGGGGCCGCTGCTCATCGTCGACGACGTCAAAGAGAACCGCGATATTCTGAAGGCGCTGCTCGCTCCTCTCGGCTTCGCGCTGAGAGAGGCGGAAAACGGGCGGGAGGCGCTTCGAATATTCGAGGAAGAACGCCCCTGCGCCGTGCTGATGGATATGCGGATGCCGGTGATGGACGGCTATGAAGCCACGAGGAGAATCAAGGCGAGCGAAGGGGGAAGTTCGGTTCCCGTCATCGCGATTACGGCGAGCGCCTTCGAGGACGACGTTCAGAACGTGCTGAAGAGCGGCGCCGATATCTGCATCCGAAAACCGCTCAGTCCCGAGGATGTGTACGAGGCGCTGGGGAAGCTGCTCGACATACGCTTCCACTACGCCGACGAACCGCGGACGGCGGAAACGCGCCACGAGGCGTTTCTTTCCAGGGAGGCGCTCGCCGCGCTGCCGGGCGAAACGATCGAGGCGATGAGAACAGCCCTTCAAGACGGAGATATCGATGAACTGGAGTCGCTGATCAAGGGAATACGCCGTTTCGACGGAGATCTGGCCGAAAGCTTGCTGCAACTGGCGAGACAATACGACTACTCGGCGTTCGGCGATTTCATCGCGCACGGCGGGAGGGAATCGCACGGACACTCTTCGGAACACCATCGGAGGGGATCGGAATGAAACGCTTCGACGCGCCGGGAACGGAAAAGACGCGGACTTCAGGGACCAAACTCGGAGCCAGAATCGTACTGGCCGTCGGCTGTCTCTTGCTGCTGGCCATCGTTCTCTTCGCCGGAATTCTTCTCCGACGGATCGCGTCCGACGGACACGCCGCCATAGAAGAGTACCGCGCCTCGGAGATCGACCGCCTGAAAAACGACCTGCGCGAACAGGTCGACACGGCGTACCGCATTCTCGTCGATACGTACGAGAAGTCGACGCAAACGGAGTATATCGTCCACACGTACGGAGAGCAACTTCGCTCGGTGGTCGATATCGCGGAAAACCTCGTCCGGCAGATAATGAACGCGGCGGAGGAAGAACAACTCTCCCTCGAAGAGGCGCAGCGGCAGGCCATGAAAGCCTTGCGCGCCCTGCGGTTCGACGGCGGACTCGCCTACGTCTGGGTCAACGACGTCTCGACTCCGTTTCCCGTGCTCCTCATGCACCCGACCTTGCCCGAACTGGACGGAGTCTCCATGAACGCTCCCCTTTTCGACAAAGCGCTGGGGAGCGAGAAAAACATCGGAAAGGCGATCTCCGACGTGTGCGCGCAATACGGCGAGGGGTTCGTAGAGTATCTGTGGCCCAAACCGACGGCGGAGGGCTTGCTCCCCGAAATGCCGAAGCTCTCGTATGTCAGACGGGTCGAAGAGTGGGGGTGGATCATCGGCACGGGAGTCTACGTGGACGAGGCCCGAAAAAACGCGATCGGACAGGCGCTTGGAATCATAGGAAATATGCGTTATGCGAGAGGCGAGGGGTACTTCTGGATCAACGACACAAACCGACCGTACCCTAAAATGATCATGCATCCGCAACTCACCGGAACTACGATGGACGACCCCCGCTTCAATGTTGCATTGGAGGGCGATAAACACCTCAGTACGCTGATCTTGGATATATCCGAGCAATACGGCGGCGGCTTCGTTGAATACATGTGGCCCAAGCCGACGACGACGGAATCTCTGCCGAAAATCTCTTACGTGCGCCTCTTCGAGCCGCTGAACTGGATCCTCGGGACAGGAGTCTATCTCGACGAGATCGAGAAAACCATCGCCTCCCGAAAAAACGAAAGCGAAGAACAGCTCGCTTCCATTCTGAGGAGCATCATTCTGGTCGCCATTGTTCTCTTCCTCGCCGCCTTCGCGCTTCTCTACCTCGTGGTACGGGGCATCGTCCGGCCGATCGTTCAGCTCACCGCCGCCGCCGACATGGTGGCGTCGGGAGAGATGGACACGCCGCTCCCGGATTCGGGTCCGAGGGAGATTCGCTCGCTCTCCCGCTCCTTCAACCGGATGACGGAAGAGCTGAAAGAACGGATGACCGCCCTCCGCGAGAGCGAGGGACGCTTCCGCAGGCTGGCGGAGAACTCTCCGGACCTGATTTTCAGAATTTCGCTGCGCGACGGACGTTACGAATACATCAGTCCGGCCGTCACCCGGCTGCTCGGCTACTCCCAGGAGGAGGCATACGCCACGCCCCTCTTCGCCCGCAAAATCATCCACCCGGATTTCAATCAGTTTTTTGAAAGAGCGTGGAAGGATCTTCAGCGCCGCGAGGCGCCCCCGACGTTCGAATTCAAAGTGCTCTCAAAGTCGGGAGAGGAATTCTGGATGTATCAGCGCAACGTGCTGATCTGCGGAGACGACGGAGAACCGGTCGCCCTCGAAGGCCTCGTCACCGACATCACCGACAGAAAAGCGGCGGAGGCCGCCCTGGAAAACTACCGGGAACACCTTGAGGAGCTGGTCCGTGACCGCACCGCCGAACTTCGGATCGCAAAAGAAGCGGCGGAACAGGCCAACCGTACCAAGAGCGCCTTCCTCGCCAACATGAGCCACGAGATCCGCACGCCGCTCAACGCGGTCCTCGGGTTCGCCTCGATTCTCGAACGCGACGGAGGCCTCTCCGAAGCGCAGACCGATCAGGTGCGCACCATCAACAGGAGCGGACGGCATCTGCTGAAACTGATCAACGACATTCTCGACATGTCCAGAATAGAGTCGGGACAGCTCGACCTCTCGGAGACGGAGTTCTGCCTCCGCGACCTTCTGGACGACATGGAGACGATGTTCCGCTCGCGGACCGACGCCAAGGGCCTCCACTTCACGATGGAACGCATGGAGAGCGTTCCCCGCTACGCGGCGGGGGACGAGGCGAAACTGCGGCAGATACTCTTCAACCTGCTCGGGAACGCCGTCAAGTTCACCAAAGTCGGCGGCGTCGCCGTGCGCGCCCGTGCGGACAAGGAGAATGAAACAGAGGACGCCGTTCGCCTCCTCGTCGAGATAGAGGATACGGGACCGGGCATTCCGGAGAAGGACATGGAACACATCTTCGACGCGTTCCGCCAATCCGAGGCCGGACGCGACGCGGGGGGAACGGGGCTCGGCCTTTCGATCAGCAAGCAACTCGCGGAGCTGATGGGAGGTTCGCTCGCAGTGAGAAGCCGCGTCGGGAAGGGGAGCTGCTTCACGCTTTCCCTTCCGCTGAAAACGGCAACATCCGGGCTTCATTCCACGAAAGCGGCCCGGCGGAACATCGTCGGCCTGGAGACGGGAAACGCCGCCTTCAGAATACTCATCGTCGACGACGTCAAGGAGAACCGGGACGTGCTGCGCGCAATGCTCTCTCCGGACCACGCCCGCCGGAGCGGGTCCCCCTTCGAACTGCGGGAAGCGGCGAACGGAGAGGAGGCGCTGTCGATCTTCAATGAATGGTCCCCTCACGTCGTGCTGATGGATATGCGCATGCCGGTCATGGATGGCTACGAGGCCACACGGCGGATCAAATCGACTCCGGGAAGAGGCTCGGTTCCCGTCGTCGCCATAACGGCGAGCGCGTTCGACGACGACAGGGACGCCGTCCTCGCGGCGGGCGTGGACGGATATATACGAAAACCCCTCAGGCCGGAGGAGCTTTTCGAGACGCTTGGAGCCGTTCTCGGTCTGCCCCTCATCCGTAACGGCAACACCTTCGGGGCTTCCGGAGACGAGGAAACGCCGCTGACCGGGGAGCGGATGGGGGCGCTTCCCGAGGAGCTGATCGCAGCCATGCGGGAGGCTGTAGAGAACGGCGACATTGCGGTCCTCGACGCTCTTATCGCAAGAGCGGACGGTATCGACGCGGAGGTCGGAGAAAAACTCAGGGCGCTCGCCAAGCGGTATGATTATGAAACGCTTTCCAGCCTGCTGAAGAACAGGGAGAGAGGCTGAGCGTCCTCTGCCGGACTTCGGAAAACGAAAGGGACGAAGATGAAAACGAAGCTCCTGCCGACGACATGCCCGGAGAGCAGGAACGGACTTCGCCGGCTCGCCCGGAGATACGACTACGAAACGCTCGCGGCTCTTCTACCCGAGGAGGTGGAATCCTCATGAACGATCAGAACGAACAGACGACCATCATGCTGGTCGACGATACCCCTGCCAATCTCGAGCTTCTTCGGGCGATGCTGCACAAAAAAGGGTACAAGGTGCTGGTCTTCCCCGGCGGAGACTCGGCGCTCCGCGCGCTCGAACGGAAAGAACCCGATCTGATTCTGCTCGATATCATGATGCCGGAGATGAACGGTTTCGAACTCTGCGGACGACTGAAAGAGGACGAACGCCTCCGGGAAATTCCCGTGATCTTCATCAGCGCGCTGGACGATACGCAAAGCAAGGTGAGAGCCTTCACCGCCGGAGGAGTGGACTACGTGACCAAACCGTTCCAGCCGGAGGAAATCCTGGCGAGAGTGCAGACGCACGTCACACTGCGGCGGATGCGCAGAACGCTTGAGAAACACATGTCGGAACTCGAAGAACTCGTCAGAGAGAAGGTGAAGGAGATCTCCGAATCGCAGATGGCGACCATCCATGCGATGTCCAAACTCGCCGAATACCGGGACGACCAGACGGGGCGGCACATCGAGCGGACGCGCGAGCTCTGCGCCATGCTCGCCCGGAAACTTCGGGAGAACCCGCGCTACGCGCTCCTCATCGACGAGTCGTTCATCGAGAACATCTATCACGCCTCGCCCCTCCACGACATCGGCAAGGTGGGCATCCCCGACGCGATCCTGCTGAAGCCGGGCAAGCTCACCGCCGAGGAGTTCGAGATCATCAAGCGGCACCCGCGCATCGGGGCGACGACGCTGAGCTGGGTGCGGAGCAAGTACCCGCAGAACGCCTTCATCAACATGGGCATCGCCCTCGCCCTCTTCCACCACGAGCGATGGGACGGGACGGGCTACCCGGACGGGCTCGCGGGCGAGGACATTCCCCTGAGCGCGCGCATCATGGC
>LVBO01000144.1 GCA_001604435.1 Synergistales bacterium Syner_01 | reverse complement strand
GTCGACTGCGCCGAGAACGACTACACGAACTTCAGCCTTCTCGATCACCACAAGACGGCCAACGGCAAGTTCATCACCGAGACCGAACACGACTACACCACCCGCTTCGTGCTGATGAACGGCAAGAAGTTCGACTCCCTCACCGAACAGCAGCAGGCGTGGATCGTCGAGGCCATGAAGGAAGCCACCGCGAAGGAGCGCGAGATCACCTACAACATGCTCTCCAAGTCGAAGGAGCGCGTCATCGCCGACGGCGGTACGGTGAACACGATCGACAAGGCGCCCTTCATCGCCATCGCCGTGCCCATCCAGGACCAGCTTGCCGAGAAGCTCGGCATCCGAAACCTCGTCGAGATGATCCGCGCGGCGGGCAAGTAAGTTTTTTCTCCTCCCGCGGGAGGTACAGGACATTCCCCGTGACATCACGCGGGGAATGTCCCTTTTTTTCAAAGAGGAGGAGCACCGTGAAAAAACTGATCGCATCGCTTGTGCGCATCCAGGAGGCGCTGGGAACGCTGCTGCTCGCCATTTTCTTCCTGGCCATTCTCGCGCAGATTTCCGCCCGCTACCTGGCGATCCCGCTGCTCTGGACGGAGGAGCTGGCCAACTACTCCTTCATCTGGGCGGTCTTCATGGGAGCGTCCGTGATGATCCACCATAAAGCGCACTTCGCCTTCAACTTCTTCCGCGACAAGTTCTCGGGCAGGACAGCGGCCGTCTACGACGCCTTCATCTCCGTCGTTCTGCTCTGTTTCACCGTTCCCATGGCGTATTACGGCGTGATCGTCACGACGTCGTTCTGGCACTACAACTGGATCACGCTTCCCTGGGTCAAGATGGGGTACACGTGGCTCTGCCTACCCATCACGGGCTGTACGATGACCATCTACACCGTCGCGCACATCGTCGACGACATCCGCATACTCTCTTCGAAGGAGGCCGTGTCATGACGCCGATGCTGATCGTCGGGCTCTTCGTGCTGCTCATCTTCCTCGGCGTTCCCATCGCCTTCGTCATCGGCATCGTCTCGCTCGCGGGGATCGCCACGCTTCCGTTCGTCCCGAACCTGACCGTCTTCATGAAGATGTTCAACGGCCTCAACTCCTTCGTCCTCCTCGCCGTGCCGCTCTTCATCCTGGCGGCCAATCTGATGAACCACGGACAGATCACCCGGAAGCTGGTGAACTTCTGCATCGCGCTCGTGGGGAACATCCGCGGCGGCCTCGCCCACGCGAATATCCTCGTCTCCATGATCTTCGCCGGAGTCTCGGGCTCCTCCCAGGCGGACACGGCGGGCGTCGGGAAGATGCTGATCCCCGCGATGATCGAGACGGGGTACGACAAGGAGAACTCCGTCGGCGTCACCGCAGCCTCCTCGACCATCGGCGTCATCATCCCGCCGAGCATCCCGATGGTGATCTACTCCGGCCTCACCAACGCCTCCGTCGCCGCCCTCTTCCTCGGCGGCATGATTCCGGGCATCCTTGTCGGCCTTTCCATGATGATGATCGTCTACCTTGTCGGCCATCGGCGAAACTTCCCCAAGTACGAAAAGGCAAAGTACTCCGATGTCTGGAAGCTCTTCAAGGAGTCCTCCCCCGCGCTGCTGACCCCCGTGATCATCGTCGGCGGCATCACCACCGGCTGGTACACGCCCACGGAGGCGGCGGCCTTCGCCTCCGTCTACGCGCTGCTCATCAGCCTCTTCGTCTACAAGACGCTGAAGCTGCGCGACCTTCCCGGAATCCTGAAGGAGACGCTGAAGCTCAGCTCGCTTTCGCTCTTCGCGCTCGCCACGGCAAGCGCTCTCGGCGAGCTGCTGGGCTACTACAAGGCGTCCGAAAGCGTCGCGTCCTTCTTCGCCGCGAACGTCGGCAATCCCCGCCTCTTCCTGCTGATCGTGATCACCTTCTTCCTTTTCGTCGGCACCTTCATGGACGCCATCCCGGCGATGATCCTCTTCATTCCCGTGATCCTGCCGACCGCCGTCCGCATGGGCATCTCCCCCGTCCACCTCGGCGTCGTCGTCGTCATGACGCTCGCGGTCGGCCTGGTGACGCCGCCATACGGGCTCTGTCTGCTGATAGCGGGCTCGATCGCCGATCTCTCGATAGAGAGGGCGTTGAAGGGCGTCCTCCCCTACATCTCCGCGCTGATGGTCATTCTGCTGCTGGTGGCGATGTTCCCCGACGTCGCGTTTTTCATACCAAAACTCCTTGGCGTGATGTAGTTCCCGAATACGAAGAGAGGGAGACGGCGATGCCGTCCTCCCTCTCTTTTTTTGCATTTCGGTACGCGGCAGAAAACGCTACTCGTACCGGCGGGCCTCTTCCGAGCCGTTCAGCACGCGAAGCGCCCCTTCGACGAGAGCCTGCATCTCGTCCTCTCCGGGGTAGATCTTCACCGGGGCGATAAAGGCGACCCGGTCNNTCGCCATTCTGTAGGCGAGCGCCTCGAAAAGAAGACGCGCCTTTTCGTCGCCGTCGTCCATCCTGCGGGCGACCTCTCGGAGGTCGTTCGTCCCGAGGTGCGCCACGAGGCCGCCTTTTCCCGTGAGCATCTTCAGCAGCTGCGGCAGCTCGTACTTGCCGCTGAACGCGAGCTTGACCAGCCCGCCGACGGGAAGGCTCCCGGCCCGTTCGGGCGAGAATGGACCGTCGCCGTCGAGCGCGTTGTTCACGTCGATCACGCGCCCCTTTTCATGCGCGCCCACGGAGACGCCGCCTCCCATGTGGGCCACGACGAGATTGCACTCCGCGTACGGCTTCCCCAGCTCGACCGCCGCCCGTCTTGCCACGGCCTTCTGGTTGAGCGCGTGGAAGATGGAGCGTCGCTCTATCTCCGGAAGACCGGAGTAGCGTGCGAGCGGACACATTTCATCCACGACGACCGGGTCGACGATGTACGCCTTCCCGCATCCCCCCTCGTCGGCCAGACGGACCGCCAGCGGCGCGCCGAGGTTGCTGGCGTGCGCGCCCCACGTGCAGGCGCGCAGGTCTTCGAGCATCTTGTCGCTCACTTCGTACGTGCCGCTCTCGATCGGCTTGAGCAGCCCTCCCCGCCCCACTACCGCGTCGAGGTCCGCGACCGTTGCGCCGTGCGCGGCAAGGCACTTGCGGATCTCTTCGAGGCGGAATTCCTCCTGCTCCATGACGCCGGAGAAACGGCCGATCACGTCCGTATCGTAGCGCTGCGTTTCGCTCCAGAGTTCGGTATGGTCCTCGAAGAGCGCGACCTTGGTGCTGGTGGATCCGGGATTGAGAGCGAGGATTTTCATAATGACGAACGCCCTACTTGTTGAAGTCGGAGAGCGCGACCGCCGCGGCGATGGAGAGCAGCTTCGCCCTCGTCGAGTCGGCGCGGCTGGTGAGCACGATGGGGGCCGAGGCGCCGAGGATGAGTCCGGCCGTCTCGTTCTTCGAGAAGTAGACGATTCCCTTCGCGAGCATGTTCCCCGCGTCGATGTTCGGGACGATGAAGATGTCGGCCTTTCCGGCGACCGGGGAGACGATTCCCTTCGTCTTGGCGGACTCTTCGCTTACCGCATTGTCGAGCGCGAACGGGCCGTCGACGATGCAGTTCTTTATCTGGCCGCGGCGGTTCATCTGCGTGAGCGCGGCGGCGTCGAGCGTCGCGGGCATGTCGGGGTTCACCACTTCGACGGCTGCGAGCACGGCGACCTTGGGCTCGGCGACGCCGAACGCGCGGGCGAGCCCGACGGTATTCTGCGTGATGTCGGCCTTCGCGGCGAGGTCGGGGTACATGTTGAAGGCGGCGTCGGCGATGAAGAAGATGCGGTCAAACCCTTCGACGCTGTGGAAGTAGCAGTGGGAGATGGTGTTCTTCCCCTTGCGGAGTCCCACTTCCTTGTTGAGCATCGCGCGGAGGAAGTTGTTCGTGTGGATCTGCCCCTTCATGTAGATGTCGGCCTTCTTGGAGGAAACCTGAGAGACGGCGGAGATTCCCATCGAGGGCTCGTCGCGCTCGTCGATGACCTCGTAGTTGGCGAGATTTACGCCGGCCTGCTCCGCTGCGGCCTTCATCTTGTCGCCGTTGCCGACGAGGATCGCCTCGGCGAATCCGGCCTTGCGCGCCTCCTCGATGGCGGTCAGCAGACCTGCCTCCTCGGCCATTGCGACCGAGAGCTTCTTCGGCCCCTTCTCGGCGCCGATCTTCTTTGCGTAGTCCAAAAGCTGGGAAAGCGAGCGAATCTGTTCCATAGTAAAAATTCCTCCTCTGAATGAAATATCCTTTTTTAGCTCCGGGCGACGACCGCGCCCAGGGCGATTGAAAGCAGCTTGGTCTCCATGCTGTCGAAGCGGCTGGTGAGCACGATCGGTTTGCGCGCGCCGAGGATGACGCCCGCTCCCTTGCCGCCCGTCATGTACAGCAACACCTTGCCGACGAAGTTTCCGGACTCGATGTCCGGCACGAGCAGCATGTCCGCGTTGCCCGCCACGGGGGAAGAGATGCCCTTGATGCGCGCGGACTCCTCGCTGACGGCGTTGTCCAGCGCAAAGGGGCCGTCGACGAGACACCCCTTGATCTGCCCGCGCTCGTTCATCTTGGCGAGCGCGGCGGCTTCGAGCGTCGCGGGCATGTCGGGGTTCACGACCTCGACGGCGGCGAGCGCCGCGATCTTCGGCTGCGGAACGCCGATTCTGTGGTAGCAGGCAACCGCGTTCTCGACGATTTTCACCTTCGCGTTCAGGTCGGGGTAGGTGTTCATGCCGCCGTCGGAGATGCCGATCACACGGCCTCCGAGCGTGGGGACCTCGAAGAGGAAGAGGTGCGAGAGCAGCGACCCGGTGCGCAGTCCCCACTCCTTGTCGAGCACGGCCTTCAGCAGCGACGACGTCTTCACTAGCCCCTTCATCAGCAGGTCGGCCTCGCCGGAGGAGACCATCTTGACGCTCCGCTCGATCGCCGTGTCGTCGTTCTTCTCGTCGACGACCGAGATACCGGAAAGGTCGTAGCCGTCGCGCTCCGCCAAGGAGCGGATTTTCCCCTCGTCGCCGATGAGAATCGTCCTGACGACGCCTTCGCGCTGCGCCCTGCACGCCGCGCCCAATGCGTCGTCGCCGTAGGGGCAGGCGAGGGCCAGAGTCATGGAGCGCCCTTTTTTGCTCTCCGCAAGAAGAAAATCGATACCGTCCCCACGCGCTCCGCGCAGGGAGGCTTTGCACTGCATGGTCATGAACGATCGCCTCCTGAAACATATTCGGAATACACTTTCCGCCGCTCTTCGCCCCCGAGGACCCTGAAGGCCCCTTCCGCCAGCGCGGGCATCTCGTCCTCGCCCGGATAGATCAGCACGGGGGCGATCCACTGGACACGCTTCTGGACGAGCGCAACGAAATCGTTGTCGTACGCGACGCCGCCGGTGAACAGAACGGCATCCACCTTTCCGGAGAGCGCGGCTGCCATAGCGCCGATCTCACGGGCGACGGCGTAGGCCATGGCCTCGTACGCGAGCCTCGCGGCCTCGTCTCCTTCGGAGATCAGGGCCTTCACCTCGCGCACGTCGCTCGTGCCGGTGTAGGCGGCGAGGCCGCCCTTTCCGACCACTTTTCGAAGAACCTCCTTCTCGGAAAGGCCGCTCTCGAAGCAGAATCGGAGCAGATCCCCGGCGGGCAAACCTCCGGCTCTCTCGGGGGAGAACGGGCCGAAGTCGTTGGCGTTGTTCAAGTCGGTCATCCGGCCCTTTTCGTGGGCACAGACGGTAATGCCGCCGCCGATATGGGCGACGATGAAGTTCAGGGAGTCCCACGGCTCGCCGAGATCTTTGGCGGCGCGGCGCACGGTGGCCTTTACGTTGAGCGCGTGCCCCAGCGAGATCTTCGGAAGCTCGGGAAGGCCGGTGACCTTCGCCGCGGGATTCATCTCGTCGACGGCGACCGGATCGACGATAAAAGCGGGGATGCCTCTCGGCCGGCAGATCGCGTCGGCGAGGATGCCGCCGAGGTTCGAGGCGTGTTCCCACGGTTTCCCCATCCGAAGGCGCTTCAGAAGAACGTCGTCCACGCCGTACGTGCCGCCGGGGATGGGCTCGACGAGACCGCCGCGCCCGGCGACCGCGGAGAGATCGTCGAAGGAGCAGCCTTTCGACGCCGTCGCCTCGGCGATGGTGTCCAGGCGGAACTGGAACTGCTCCGCTACGGACGGGAAGACGCCCAACGCCTCGGGATCGTGGCGGACCGTCTCTCTCCATATCTCCCGCCCGTCGGTGAACCAGGCTATTTTGGTGCTTGTGGAGCCGGGATTGATTGCAAGAACATGCAACGACATACAGACCCTCCCCTTCGGAACCGCGATCATCTCTTCTGTCCTTTGTTTTCAGATTCGAAAGCTATTAACAGAACTCATTATACAGTATATTGTTCTCCCGGACAAAGGCTAGGGGAGGGCGACTTTGTAACTTTTCTCGTCGAAGACGAAGCCCTCCTCGATCACCGCCAGGCACAGCTCCACCACCAGGGGATCGAACCACGTTCCGCTGTGCGTGCGGATCTCCTCCAGCGCTCTCTCGATCCCCAGCCCCGGACGGTACGGCCTGTGGGAGGTCATCGCTTCCACCACGTCCGCCACGGCGATGAAACGCGCCTCCGTGCGAATCTCCGCTCCCCTCAGACCGTACGGGTACCCGGAGCCGTCGAGGCGTTCGTGGTGCTGCACCACGATTTCGGCAAGCGGCCACGGGAACTCCGTCGACGAAAGAATCTCCCATCCGTGCAGCGCATGGTTCTTGATGATCTCGAACTCCACGGTGTTCAGCCGCCCCGGTTTCGAGAGGATGGACGACGGTATCACGATCTTGCCCAGGTCGTGGACAAGACCTGCGTAGTAGACCCGTTCCAGGAAGGCCTCGTCGTACCCTCCCCGCTCCGCCATCGCCCGTGCGAGACGGGCCACTTCGAACTGGTGGCCGACGGTGTACGGATCCTTCATGGCGAGCGTCCGCCCGAGAATCTCGACGATTCCGCGGGAAGTGCCGTCGAGGATGCGGGCGCGCTCCGAAGTCATGCTCCGCCGCTTCTGCTGAAGCAAAACGCCGCCGACGAGGTCGCAGAACATCCCGAGGAACGATTCGTGCGAAGAAAGAAGGGGCCGCTCGGGAAGCTGAAGGCCGAGCCAACCGCTCACCGTCCGTTCGGAGTAGATCGGGAGTATCAGGAGCGGCGCCCCGAAGAGCCGTTTCAGCTCCCAAAGGCGCTCCACCTCGCAGAGCGGAGCGGGCAGGCGGTCGTCCAGCAGCAGGCGCCCCTTCTCCCAGAGGTACTGCGTGATTGCACGAAGGTCGGATTCGGGAAAGACTTCGGAGATGTGCGGCGAAGCGCTCCATGCCGCCCGGCCTTCCGAGAAGAGAAGTTCGCGGACGATCTCGCCCGTCGTCGAAAATTCGATGAGGAATCCCTCCTTCGACCCTGTGAAAGAGGCCATCTCTTCGAGCGACGGCGGAATTCCTAAAAGTCCGTTCTCCGTCAGGAGCCGCGCGGATATGGAGGAGATCGCGGCCTCGGAGAGAAGGTGACGATTCATCTCCTCCTCGTTGCGGCGCTGCTCTGAAATGTCGCTGTAGATCCCGTATCCCAGCGCGCCTCCCTCGGAGACAGGGAAGAGCACGCCCTGAATACCTACATGAATGGAGTCCCCGTTCTTATTTTTTCGTACCCCTTCGTAATAGACCGCCTCGCCGTTCATGCCCCTCCGGGAGATTTCCGCCGCTTCCTCTTCCACATCCGTCCCCTTCGCGAGCAGGCTGTCGATGTTGCGTCCGATCGTTTCTTCATGCTCGTAGCCGAAGAGCTCGCAGAATTTCTCGTTCACATCCAGAATAATGTTGTCGTCTCCGAAGACGACGTAGGCGTCCGGAGCGTTTCGGTAGAGCCCCTCCCACATGGCTTTGCGAAACGTGATCTCCTTTGCCGCTCTCTTCCGCCGCCGCTCGTTGACCAGCAGGAGCGCGACATACCCTACGGACGCGAAAACCACGAGGGCGTTCACGATGATGATTTTCCAGCTTCTCGAAGAAATGGGCTCCGGCTCGTCGAGCACCACGGCGTTCTGCCCCAGCTCTCTTCGGGAGAGCCGGAAACGAAGCAGTTCTCCGAAGTCGAACATCGGCACGTACTCCGTGTCGGTTTCTGCGAAGACGGCGGAAGGAGGAGCGCCGGCGAGCACGCGAAGCGCGATTTCCGCGGCCTTTTCCCCGTGGCGCCGGGCCCGCAGGACGCTGCCGCCGAGCGCTCCGGCTTCGGGCATCATGCTCCAGAGTCCGAAGAGGGGAAACGCGCACGCGTCTTTGACAAGAGCGACGCTGCGCGACGGAGAGATGAAACTCCCTTTTTCATCCTGGAAGTAGACAAGCATGAGCACCGCGGTCTCGGGTGGGAGAGCGGAGAGCGCATCCTGGAGATCCTCCTCGGAATATGCGAAGAGGTCGAGGATACGGACGCGATTTCCCAAGTATGCGAGTTCGCTCCGCGCCTGGCTGATCACCGTCATCCCGGTGCTGGAGAGATCGCTCACGAGCGCCAGCGTGCCGGTGCGCGGGAAGAGGCGAAGGGCGAGCTCGGCGGTTCCCGCGATGTCGACGTTCTCGAAGAGGCCGGTAATATGCGGAAATTCCTCCGGTTCGTACAACGAGGTGTTGTTCACTCCGCAAAAGATCACGGGAACACCGGGAAAGAGACGCTTCCCCATTCTGCGAAGGAAAACGAGCGCGTCGTCGTCGGAACAGAGAAGCAGATCGAAGCTCTTTCCGGAGTATTTTCTCTCCATATAATCGGAAAAAGCTTTCAGAGCGTTCACTGAATAGCCCCGTTTCGTATCCATATATTCGGTCATGAAATCGACTTCGGAACCGCTCGAGAGGAGCGTTTGCCGGATTCCGTCGGCGACCTCGGCAGTCCATGCGAAGTTGCTGTGGTAGGAGTTGAGCAGCAGCACGCGGTACCCTTCATCCCGCGCACACGCCTCTCCGCGGGAAAGAACAAGAAAGAGCGCGATGAAAAGCACCCTGTATTCAAAGCGCCGGAACACCGATTTCGACATAACCGCTCTCCCTTCAATTATTTCGTCGAAAAACCCCGTGCATTTTCTCTATGATACCCTTATACTGCAAAGGTTCCAAGACCGAAATTTCGAGGTGATTCTCCATGTCCCTGTGCTATTTGAACGGAACGTTCCTGCCGAAGGAGAAGGCGACGCTTCCTGTATCCGATTACATCATTCTCCGGGGCGTCGGCGTCTTCGAGTCCATCAGCACTTTCCGGAAGCGTCCGCTGATGCTGACGCCCCATCTCGAGCGCCTTGCGCGCTCCGCGGAGAGCGCGTCGATAACGCTCCCGCTCCCGATGGAAGAGATAAAAGCGGTCATCCGGGAAGGACTCGCCAGGATGCCCGAGGACTGCCTGATCCGCCCATACATCACCGGCGGCGACATCTTTCTCTCCGGCGGCTTCCCCGCCGCCAGGCTCTTCATCCTCTTCGAGAAGGTCCAGAAGCCGGCGCCCGAGGTCTACTCCAACGGCGTGCTTCTCCTCCCGGTCGACGGAGGCCGCCACATTCCGGGGGTGAAGAGCATCGACTACATGTTCTCCTATTCCGGGTACGCCAAACGCGGAGACGCCTACGAGATCCTCTACTGCCCCGACGGCGAGATCACGGAGGCCGCCCATAGCTCGTTCTTTCTCTACACGGGAGGAAAGCTCGTCACCGCGCCCCTCTCGCGGGTGCTCAAGGGAACCATGAGGGATATCATACTCCAGCTCGCCTCGGAAAAAGGGATGAAGATCGAGGAACGCTGCCCCCTCCTTTCGGAGCTTGCCGCCGCCGAGGAGGCGTTCATCACCGGCTCGGTGAAGGAGGTCGTCCCCGTGGTGAAGATAGGCGATCAGACCATCGGCTCCGGGAAGCCGGGACCAGTGACGAAGATGCTCCACCACACGATGCTCGAGGAGATCGTCCGCTGGCTGGAATAGGCGTTCCGGCACGACAGGGTCAAAGAGGAGGCTGAACAAAGCGATGAAACACACGGAGAACCGAGGCATCGGCGTCGTCTTCGACTTCAACGGGACGCTCTTCTGGGATACGGAGTACCAGGAGCGTTCATGGGACACGTACCTTGCCAAGTACGGCGTCGAACTCACCAAAGAAGAGAAGCTGACCCATATTCACGGCAGAAACGGGAAGGATTCCTTCGAATACATCTTTAAAAAAGAACTCGGCAGGGAAGAAGTAGCCCGCCTCATAGAAGAGAAGGAAGAGTATTACCGGGAGGAGTGCGAGCGGCAGGAGGTCGCGCTGGCGCCAGGAGCCGTGCCGCTCATCGAGCATCTGCTGGAGCGCGGCGTTTCCATAGCGATCGCCACGGCGGCGGGGAAGACCAACGTGGAGTATTTCATCCGCACGTTCAACCTGCTCGCCTATTTCACCCGCGAGCGCATCGTCTACAACGACGGAACGATCGCCGGGAAACCCGCGCCCGACCTTTTTCTGGAGGCGATGCGACGTCTGGGAACGGAGAACGGGAACACAACGGTTTTCGAGGATTCCTACGCGGGAATTCAGGCCGCGGAAAACGCGCATTCCGGGAACATCATCATCGTGAACTCGAACAACGAGTCATACCCCTTCGCTTACAAGACGATCCGACATTTCGACGAGGTCGACCGGGAAACCGACCTGACGCCGCCATTTCGGCGCGCGACCCCCGGAGCGATTCGCGGCCGGTAAGCAACGGCGGCGCGAAGTGCGCTCAAAGGAAATCATACACGGTCAAAAGAGGTGTTCCGTACTATGCTCAACTTACTTGTTACACTGATCGCCTTCATCCCCCTGATCTACGGGGCGGATCTGCTCGTCGACGGCGCGTCGTCGCTCGCGAAGCGCTTCAACATCCCGACGATCGTCATCGGTCTCACGATCGTCGCGTTCGGCACGTCCGCGCCGGAGTTCGTGATCAACTTTTTCGCCTCGCTGTCCGGGAACACCGAGATCGTGCTCGGAAACGTCCTCGGCAGCAACATCGCGAACATCATGGGAATACTCGGAATCTCGGCCGTCATCTACCCCCTGGCCGTCAAACCGAACACCACATGGATAGAGATTCCTCTCTCCCTGCTCGCCGCCGTCGCCATTCTCGCGATGGGCAACGACATCTTCATCGACAACGCCGCCTGGTCGGGGTTTTCGAGGATCGACGGCATCATCCTCCTTCTCTTCATGGCCGTCTTTCTTTCATATAACGTGACGCTCGCCCTGTCGGGAAACACGGAGGAAGACGGGGAGATAAAGGAGTACCCGTCGAAGAAGGCGCTTCTGATGCTCCTCGCGGGGCTGCTTCTCCTGAGCGGAGGAGGCAGGGCCATCGTCTTCTTCGCCACGCGCTTCGCCCGCGACCTCGGCATCTCGGAGCGCGTCATCGCCCTGACGATCATCTCCATAGGGACGTCGCTGCCGGAACTCGCCACGTCCGTCGTCGCCGCGATGAAGAAGAGGGTCGACATCGCGATCGGCAACGTGGTGGGATCCAACCTCTTCAACACCTTCTTCGTGCTGGGCTCTTCCGCGGTCATCGCTCCCGTGACGGTTCCCGCGCTGTCGAACCTCGACATGGGGCTCAACATCGCGGCGAGCGCGCTGCTTTTCACCTTCATCTTCACGGGAAAGGGCAGGGCCATCGAACGATGGGAGGGCGCGATATTCTGCGCCCTCTACGTATCGTACCTCGCGTCGCTGGTGTTCTGGGGGTAGCGGGGAAACGACCTCTCAGGAAGCGAGCGCCCCGAAGAGCATCCCGGCCGTCGTCGAGAGCGCTAC
>LVBO01000646.1 GCA_001604435.1 Synergistales bacterium Syner_01 | reverse complement strand
CGCCCGCCGCTCTCCGGGCTGGATCTCGCCTATGAGACTATTCGGGTTATCTATGCCGGGTATCTCTCGGCGGAGAAGGGGGCGAGGGTTCGTATATAGCCGGCCGAGAGCAACTCGCAGAATTGAAAAACGGAAGAAGATACGATTTGCTTTTCCATCGGTTGTAGGTTATCATACATCCTACATCATGGTCCTTCATATTCGAGCGAGATAACGCGAATTCTTGCTGGAGGGTGAAAGAATGGATTCTCTGAACGCCAAGACGGGACAATTACAAAAAATTATCATTCGCAACTTGAAGGAGTACATTGTGGCGTCAGGTCTTTCCAGCGGCGATATTTTCCCGACGGAGAAGGAACTCTCCGATACCCTGGGCGTCAGCAGAACGGCTATCCGGGAGGCCCTGAAGGGGCTTGAGACTCTGGGTATTATAGAAGTTCGTCCGGGAATCGGCCGTTTTTTGAAGAATTTCAGTGTGGAAACGATTCTCGACAACGTCTCCTACAGCCTGCACCTCGATGCAGGTGATTTCCGCGAGATTCTCGATATCCGCATCTGTCTTGAACTCTCTTTTCTGGAGCGCTGTCTTGCGCTCTATACGGACGAGGACTTTTCGCTTCTCGATTCTCTTCTGACCAAAATGGAGGAGATGGCGCTCCGCGAGCCGCCATTGCCCGAAGAAGAGCTTATAGGAACGCATACCGATTTTCATCTCGCCCTCTATAGAAATTCCGGAAACAAAATCCTGTTGAGCCTCATTCGTATTTTTTCCACGATTCAACGCAATCTCACGCTCGTCTACAGGTACAAGACGCAGGATCGGCGGGAGTTCATCCGTCACCACAGAGAACTACTGGACGCGATTCGCCAGGGAGACATGGCGGTTGTCCGCGCGACGTTAATGGAACATTTTGCCGAGGCTATGGCCTGGAGCAAGGAGGAACCGAGGAAATGACGCTACGTTCGTGTTTTGAAAGCTACCGAACGGTGTTGGGAGATGTTTTCGAAAAAATCTCCTCGCAGGAGGAGGTATTCGGACGGGCCGGCTCGCTCCTTGCCGACGAGGCGGCCCGGGACGGATTGATCAACGTGATCGGCCCCGGAGGGCATGCGACGCTTGCAGTCGAGGAAGTTCTCTGGCGTGCGGGAGGTCTTGCTCCGGTGAATGCGATTCTCGACGCGGGGACGAACCTCATTCACGGAGCGAAACGAAGCTGCATAATGGAGCGGACCCCGGGGTACGCCAAGAGCGTGCTTGATGCGTACGGTTTGCCGACGAGAGAAGATGAGCCGCTTGTGATCGTCAACGGCTACGGCATCAACGTCATGTGCGTGGAGACCGTGCTTGAGGCGAAAAAACGGGGGATGAAGACCATTGCCGTGACATCGCGCTCTTTTGCGGAGAGGACCCCTCCCGACCACCCCGCGAGGCACCGGAGCGGGAAAAATCTGTACGAGGAAGCGGATGTGTTCATAGACTGCTGCCTGCCGTACGGCGACGCGGTGGTAGAGTTCGAAGGCATGCGTCAGAAAGCGGGCGCAGTGACGACGTTCTGTCTCTGTTTCGCGATGAATTTGCTGATGCTCTCTACGATACACTCTCTCCTCGAACGAGGAATCGAGCCGCCTTTGTGGATGAGCGCCAACATTCCGGGGGGAGATGCGCAAAACCGGCTGAATGAAGAGCGGTATCGAGGGCGGATAAAACATCTTTTTTAACGACACTAAAAAAAGAGGGGATGGACGGTATGAAAGTACATGTGTTCGACACGCCGGAACAGCTTGCGGCGGAGGCGGCGAATCGAGGAGTGGAGCTTCTCCGGAAGGCTGTGAAGGATAAGGGGAGCGCGCGCGTTATGCTTTCTACGGGGGCGTCCCAGTTCGGAACGATCGCCGCTCTTGTTGCGTCGGATATGGACTGGTCGAAGGTCGAGATGTTCCACCTCGACGAGTACGTCGATCTTCCGGAAAGTCATCCTGCGAGCTTCCGCAAGTATCTCAAGGAGCGCTTCACCTCGAAGGTTTGTTTGAAAAAAGCGCATTTCGTGGGGTGGGAGGGAGACCTGGACCAAAACATCAGGGCGCTTTCGGACGAAATACGGAAAGCTCCCATCGACGTCGGTTTCATAGGCATCGGAGAGAACGCCCATATCGCGTTCAACGATCCTCCCGCCGATTTCGACACTACCGAAGCGTTTATCGTCGTCACTCTCGACGACGCGTGCCGGCGTCAGCAGACGGGGGAGGGGTGGTTTCCCGACGTCTCCGCCGTTCCAGCGCGGGCAATCACGGCGTCCGTCCATCAGATAATGCAGTGCCGCGATATCATTTCCTGCGTTCCCTTCGCCGTAAAGGCCGACGCGGTCCGAAAGACCCTGAGCGAATCCGTCTCCAACCGCGTGCCTGCGTCCATCCTCAGACAACATCCCGATGTCGCCATCTTCCTGGACAAGGCTTCGGCCTCTCTTGTCGACGCTTCTCTGCTGGTGAAATTCGCGTGAGCGACACGGAGGAGGGGAATATGACGCATCGTCTGGTTCTGAAAAATACGACGGCGCTCTTACCTGGCGGATTCCGCACTGCGGACGTCGTCGTCCGCGGCGGCCTCATCGCGCAGATTTCTCCCTGCGCCGCAACGGAGCCGGGCGACGACGTCTTCGATTTTGAAGGAGATTGGCTCTCCGCCGGCTTCATCGACATGCATCTTCATGGAGGAGGAGGGGCCGACTTCATGGACGGAGACGCTGCCGCCATCCTCTCCGTGTGCCGTTTGCATGCCCGTTTCGGGACCACGACCCTGTATCCTACGACGCTGAGCGCAACCGAAGAGGATCTGGATACCTTCTTTTCGTCTCTTGAAGACGCCGTCCGGGAGCAAGCCCGCGCCGCGAGCCGGGAGAGAGGCGCGCGGATAGGCGGCGTGCACGTGGAAGGGCCCTGGTTCTCTCCTATCATGGCGGGGGCCCAGGATCCCCGTTTTCTCCGGACGCCCGACACGGAACAGATGGAGCGTCTTCTGGCCAGGTCCGACAGAATCGCTATGGTGACGATGGCCCCTGAGCTGGACGGCGCGTACGAGTGCGCCGTCCAGCTCGCCGCGAGAGGGGTTCTTCCCTCCATGGGGCATTCCAACGCGACGCTCTCTCAGGTACGGGAAGCGCTCGACAGCGGATTTCGTCATATGATTCATTTTTACTCGGGAATGAGCATGCTCAGACGGGAAAAAGGCTACCGCATTCCCGGAATGGTGGAGGCGGGATACCTTTTCGATGCGCTCTCGGTGGAGATGATCGCCGACGGGCATCACCTTCCCCTCGACCTCATGAAGTTGATCCATAAGGTCAAGGGCACGGAGCGGACGGCGCTGGTCACAGATGCGATGAGGGCGGCCGGGATGCCGGAGGGAAAGTACCTTCTCGGCAGTCTTAAAAACGGCCAGGAAGCGCTCGTCGAAGGGGGGGTCGCCCGAATGCCGGATCTGAGCGGTTTCGCCGGTAGCGTCTG
>LVBO01000143.1 GCA_001604435.1 Synergistales bacterium Syner_01 | reverse complement strand
GGCACTTCATTCCCGTCTGCGCGGTTTCGGGGGCCGACGGGTCGCCGTAGTACTCCGCCGCTCTGTAGTACGACGCGGCGCGCAGCAGGCTCTCCATCGCGCTGGCCTTGTGCCCCCGCTCCAGCCGGGCGTTTCCGTCCGCTTCCAGCCGCTCTCCCAGCGCGAGAAAGGCCGCCGACCATGAGGCCGGATTCCCGTCGGTTATCCCTTTCGCGGTCACGAGGATTTCCCCCGCCGCTCCGCCTCCCGCAACGTCCGCGCCAAGGCTGCGGAGAAGCTGAAAGTCCATCTCCGCGTCCTTGAACCATGAGAGCAGGACGCTGCCGCGCGACAGTCCCTTCTCGATCTCCTTCGCTTCGGCTTCCGCGTTCGGATGCAACGCGAGGGCGAAGGCAAGGAGCATCAGTATTCCGAGCGCTCGTATCATCCGTTGTTCCACCTCCCTGACTGTGTTACGCAATACCTCCGGAGAGCCAGTGGTCGATGAGTTTTCGCGAAATGCTGATGGATGGCGGGATCTCCGGCATGTTTTCGGGTGTGAACCAGTCGGCGTCTCCTATCTCGACTCCGTCCGGAACGATCTCCCCGCTTGCCCAGCGCGCGGTGAAGCCGAGCATCAGCGAATGGGGGAACGGCCACGGCTGACTGCCGAAGTAGGCGATGTCCTTCACCTTGATGCCGACCTCCTCGAAAATCTCCCGTTCGACCGTCTCTTCCAGGCTCTCGCCCGGCTCGACGAACCCGGCCAGCACGCTGTAGCGCCCCGCAGGAAAGCGGGTCCCGTGCGCGAGCAGGAGTTTTCCGTCGCGGACGACCGCCACGATGACCGCCGGGCTGAGCGTCGGGTAGGAGACGTACGCGCACTGCGGACAGGCGTAGGCCCGTCCCTCCTCGGCCGGTTCCATGAGCGCGGCGCAGCGGGGGCAGTAGCGGCAGTTCCGCCGCCAGTCCATCATCTGAAACGCCGTGCCCGCGGAGTGGAAGAGCGAATCTCCGCCGAGGGCCCACAGTTCGCGCAGCCCCACCGGTTCAAAGCCTTGCGGCGCCGGTTCGTCGGCGGGATACTCTCCCCATGAAAAAGCGCCCCGGGCAGGGGAGAGAACTCCCCGGTGGAGCAGCTTGTCAGTAAACGACGCGCCCTCGTCCTCGGATGGAAGCGTCAGGGGTGATTTCGACTTCACCAGAACCATGTCGTTGTGAAAGAGCAGCCAGGCGTCCTGTGTACTGCATAAATCCATGTGATCGTTCTCCTCCTCCGCGGCCGCCTCATATGAAGAAGTCCGCTCGAAAATTCTATCATACGCGCCTTTCGAATCCAATGTTTCCTGCCGAAGAGCGTTCGGAGAACGGAGCGCTCTTCGCATTTTGAAGCGCATGCCCATTGTACTCCCCTGGAAAGAGGGGTATAATTCTGAAAACACAAGATTCGGCTTTTGAAAATACAATTTTTTATGGAAAGGAAGATGTAGCATGACGGAAATGAGAGCCCCGCGCTTCCTGGCCATTGTTCTTTTCATGTTTTTTTTGCTCGGGCCGGTACTCCCTCTCCTGGCCTCGCCGAAAACGCCTCCGGCCGCATCCGGGCAGGCGCGCTCTCTTTCGCGCCTCGAAACGGCCGCTTTGCTCCGGGAGCGCGGCGTTGCGCATGAAGAAGCCGGCAGGTTGGAGAGCGCGGTCCGCCGTTACGAAGAAAGCCTTCTCTTCTTCCCCGACGCCGAGGTTACGCAACGGATCGATCTCTTGAAAAAGATGCTCGAAGAGCGTAACGCTCCGCTCTCCCCGCCCGCGCCCCTGCTTCCCGAGGCGCGGGTTTCTCGTCTTGAAAAAGCGCGCGTCCTGCGGGAGGACGGCAAGAATGCGTTTGTCGGGGGCGAGCTTCGCGATGCGGCGCGATTCTTCGAAGAAAGCCTCTCCCTCTTCGAGGATGAGGAGGTCTTCCGCTTCGTCGGCGCCGTGAAAAAAGAGACGGACCTCGCCTTCTCTCTTGAGGGGCTGGAGGAGCTGTTCGATTGACCGGGAGATTCTATTCGCTATGGAGGTGTGTGGCATGCGATTCTTTTCTGTTCGCCGTTTCCGTGTCTTCATGATCGCCTGGGTTGTCGCGGGAGGTTTCTCCGGGGTGACGTTCGCTCTTGAAAATACCTGGACGTACCGGCGTATCGATTCGCTGTACATCGAAATTCCGGATTCGTGGTCCCCCTACTCAAAAAAAGGTTCATCCGGTTTTTATACCGGCAAGCCTCCGACCGGAGGCGCCTCCGTAGGTTCCCTGGTGGTGCTCGCAGGGAGAGAGAAGAAGGCACGCTACGAGGACGTCCTCGCTCCGCTGAAACGATCTCCCGGGGGGAGCATCGAGGCGCTCTTCCACGAGGAAGAGCAGGTCGTCGGGGGGAAGGACGCCGTTATCTTCACGAACGAGATCAGCCGCCGGGAAAAGGATGAGGCTGCGCGCCCCTTCATTCGGATGCGGAGCGTCGTCTGGAAGGAAGCGGCGGAGGACGGGGTGTTGCTCCTCGCGGTCGGGGGAGACGCGGCCCTCTTCGACGAACATGCTGCGGAGATTGACCGGATGATCGCCTCCGTGCGCTTTGACGAGCCTCCCCGGCCGCAGCCCGGCGGGAAGCTTGAGGGAATCGGGGAACGAACCGCTTTCGGAGAACTGCTTTTTCCGCCCATCGACTTGCCGTCTATCGAACTGGAGAGCGGAGAGAAAAAAGAGGGTCCGGCGGAGGAGAAGACGCCGCGGGAGCGCCCTGTCTTCGCTTCGGACGCGCTTCTTGAAGAGGAGATACGGAAGGCGCGCGCGGCGCTGTTACTCAGGGACGAAGGCGAGCTCCTTCTGGCGAAGGGCGACCGGGAGGGCGCGATGGACCGTTTCCGCAGAAGCCTCGCGAACGTGCCGGACGAGGAGCTTTCCGCTTTCGTGGAGGCTTCGGGGCGTCGGGCGACGGAAGAGCACAAGGCCGAAGAAGGGCGTGCTTCCCTGTTGCGCCGCGAAGGGATGGAGCTGCATCGGGACGGTCTTCTGCGCGAGGCGTTGGCGAAATACCGTGAGAGCCTCGCGGTGAACGATGACGAAACGGCGAGGGAAATCGTCCTCGGACTCGAAAAACTCCTGCAGGAGAGAGCGTCGGCTCTTGTCGCGCAGGGTGAGTCGCACGAGGCCGGAGGGCGGCTCGAGGAGGCGCGCGCCGCGTATGCGGAGAGTCTTTCCTGGGTCGACGAGGAGTTCGTCCGGCGCAGAATCGCCGCGGTGGAGCGTCTGATCCGGGAGCGGCAAGAGGCAGCGTCCCCGGAGAGAGTCCTCGCCTCGGCGCTTTGGAACGAAGGCAAGGCGCTGGAAGAAGAGGGACGCCTCTATGAAGCGCTCGTGAAGTACCGTGAAAGCCTGAAATCGTACGAGGAGAAGGAGTTGCTTTCTCGCGCCGACGCCCTGGAGACGGAGCTGAAGGAGCGCGCCCGCGCGCTTGTCCGCGAGGGAGGAGCGCTGCAGCGCGCCGGGAAGTACGCGGAGGCGCTCGAAAAGTTCCGTGAAAGCAGGAAATTCTATCCGCGCGGCGAGATCGAGGAGCATATCGGCAAGCTGGAGGAGTATTTGAAAAAGTAGCTTTGCCCCGAGGGGGGAAACGCAGTCCCGCTCCGGAAGAAAACGACTCTGTCGCGGGAAGGCGCTCCGTGGAAAAATCGTGCGCGGAATCAGCGCCCGGATGATGGTAAAGGAGAGTGACCCGCGATGCAGTGTGCGAACAGAATCAGAAATGCCCTTCGCAGCCTTCCGACGTTTCTGTTGGTGTGCAGTCTTCTCTTTTTCGCCGCGCTCCCGTACGCCGGAGCGCAGGAGAGAAAAGCTCCGGGTCCTGTGCAGGTCGAGGTCAAGGCGCAGGACGGAACGCTCCTCTCCGGAGTAACGGTCTTTCTCGGAGGGAGGTACGCCCCGTCCGGCGCGGACGGAAGGGCCGTCTTCGACGGCGTCCCCGAGGGAAAACAGCGTCTCGTCGTCGAGCGCTTCGAATACGACGCCTTCCGGGGGAATGTCGATCTGGCCGCCGGAGTGCGGCGGCCTCTCGGCGTCAAGCTCAATCCGGTCGTCTGGAGCAAGATATCGGGGAAGGTGCTTCTCGAAGGCGCGGAGCAGCCCTTGCCGGGCGTCCGCGTCTCCTTCGCCCCGAAGAGCGTGAAGTCGACGCTCCAGGGGCCGGTGGAGTTCACGACCGGCTGGGACGGCGGCTTCACCGTGCCGGGGCTTTCTCCGGGTGTGTACAGGGTCGAGCTGAGTCATTCCGGGTGCGCGCCGAAGGCCTTCGACCTCCAGGTCGCGCCGAACATGCCGGAGGTCTCCTGGTCGCTTGCGCCGCTCTCCGATACGGCTTCGCTGGCCGTGACCGTCAGGAACGGCGACGGCGGCACGGAGATAGCGGGCGCGCGCGTCGTCCTCGCCGAGGCGTGGCCCCGCGGGGAGATCGCCGAAAAAACGACGGACGCGAGCGGATCGGCGGCTTTCGACGGCCTCAAGATCGGGCGGCTCAACCGGGCGGTCGCCGACGGCGGAATGGCGCTCGCCCGAAGCGGCGTCACGGTGCGCGCCGAAGCCGAGGGGTACGAACCGATGCTCGTCCCCGTCCTTCTCGGTCGGACCGCATCCGTCGAAGTGCGGCTCAACTCGACGGAGAAGATCGCGGTACAGCCGGGCAATCTCGATTTTTCCTCGGCGCAGCGAGTCCGTACCGGGGCTCCTGTCGAATTCGTCCTCGAAAATGCGGGGGAAAACAGGTTCTTCCGCTTCCATCTGCCGTACCCCGCATGGGTGGGAGTGGACGCGAACAGGGGACAGAATCCCCAGTGGCTGCGTTTTTATCTGCACACGGCGGACGGAACGGAGATAGGCAACTGGGGGCTCTCCGCGGCGAGCGCGCTCTTCGACGCCGGGCCGCTTCCGGCGGGCGAGTATGTGCTGCAGGCCCGCGAGTGGAACAACAATGCGGCGGCGCCGTCCTCCATGACTTTCACGATCCAGTGCCGCTGGGCCTCCGACCCGCACTCCCCGAACGCGGAACTCTCTTCCGCGCGAGCCTTCCGCACGGGCGAGGAGGTGCGCGGATACATCCTCCCGCGCGGGGACCGGAATCACTTCAGATTCGAGATCAAGCGGCCCGGCCAGGTGCGCGTCTGGCTTCAACGGCCGGAGAATATCTGGATACGCGCCTTTCTCTACCGCGCCGACGGCGCCGAGATAGCGAACCTCGGGTGCTCGGGAGCGACGGCGGAGGCCGTCTACAGGCTCGACCCCGGCATGTACGTCGTGGACGTCCGCGAGTGGAACAACAACGCCGCCAGTCTTGATCCCTACACGCTCCGCATCGAGGAGATCGAAGACGACGGCATGGACGACGCCACGCAGGAGGAGGCCTCCGTCAGGATTTTCAGGCCGCTTCCCCTCGCCTCTCTTCGAGGCGGGACGATCTTTCCCCAAGGTGACAGAGACTGGTACCAGACCACGCTGCCGAGCGCGGGCGTCTTCAAGGCCTTCCTGTTCCGCTCCCCTTCCGTGTGGCAGCGTATGACGCTCTTCGACACGACCGGAGGACGGCTGACCGACGTGGGCGCGAGCGGCCCGCGCGCCGACCTTGCCTGGCACGCCTCCGGCCCGACGACGCTCTTCCTCCAGGTGAGAGAGTGGAACGACAACGCCGCCGACCCGTCGCCCTACATCCTGGGGACGTTCTTCGAGCCGTGCGACCAGCTCGACGCCCAGGGGCGGAACGACTCGCCGGAGACGGCGTCCCCGCTCGAACTGAACGAGTGGACGAGGGGCAACCTGCTCCCCAACGGCGACAACGACTGGTTCCGCATCGACGTCGACCATCCGGGCATCCTCCGCCTGGAGGGAACGACGCCTCCGGGGATCTGGGTGCGGCTTTCACTGCACGGCGATAACGGGGGACAACTCGCCGACGTCGGTCTTTCGAGGCCGTCCTCCGACTTCGCATGGGAGAATCCCGTTCTCCCCGGAGCGTACTTCATCCGTCTCCGGGAGTGGAACAACAACGCCTCCAACCCCGGACTCTACTCTCTCAGAGCGGTGCTCCAGCGTGCCGAGCCGGAAGAGAGCGTGCCCCTGGCGCAGGACGCGCCGCGCGCGCTGCCGTTGGACGAGGCCCGGCCTTTCTACATCGACCACGCGGGCGACAGGGACGTCTTCCTCTTCGACATCGCGCAGCAGGGACCGTTCTGGCTGAAGATATGGAAGCCGGGGAACATCTGGATTCGAGCGTTTCTCTACGACGACAGGACGGGGGCGGAGATCAAGAACATCGGGCTTTCGGGGGCTTCCCACAACGAGAAGTTCGAAGCGCCCGGCCCCGCTCGCTACAGGCTTGAACTGCGCGAGTGGAACAACAACGCCTACTCGGTTCAGCCCGGCTTCGTGCAAGTCCGCCTTGACGACGCGCAGATAACCGCCGACGAGATCAAGGCGGTTCCGGACGCCGTCACGCCGACGCTCGTGACCTTCACCCGGAGCGCGTGGGCGCATCTGCAGCTGCCGCGCGCGCGCAGCATCGAGGTCGACGCGACGGGCGACGGGAAGATCGATTTCTCCTTCCGTCCGGGCGATACCGCCAGATGGCGCTACCCGACGGAGGGGCTCTACAAGGCCGTCGCGCTGATGCGCGGCGAGGGCGGCGCGACGACGCGGCTTCCCTTCTGGGTGGACGTCTCCGGCCCCCGCGAGCGGACGGGGATTCACCTGACGGTCGACGCTCCCGGAGAGGGGCAGCGCGTGGAGGAGGAGGCATCGGCGCGCGCCAGGGCCATGAGCTACAGCGGTTCGCCCATTGCGCGCATCGAGGCCTCGGTCGACGGAGCGCAACTCCCGACGGCCTACGCGCCTCCCTATACGTTCGAGGTTCCGTGGAAGAGCCTTCCCCGCGCGGCGAAGGAGCATCTCTTCACATTCAAAGCCGTCGACGGGCGGGGCGAATCCTCAACCGTCGAGCGCCGCGTTTCGCTCTCCGAGTACTTCGGCCTGCGCCCGGCGGACGGAGCGGTACTCTCCGGCAACCAGGTCCGCGTGAGCTGGTCGAGCGGGGAGTTTTCGCCGACGAAGGTCCGCTACAGGGCGAAGGGGACTGAGGAGTGGACCGAGATCGTGGGCGAGAGCGGCCGCGAGCACGCCGTCTTCCTGGCGGATCTGGAGTCCGGAACGGCGTACGAGTTCCAGCCGCTCGGAGGGAGCGAGGAGGGGCCGGTGCGGACCCTCACGCGCGTCAAGGGGCTCGCCTTCGGCAGAAGCCGCTACGGCGCGTCCATCGAGCGCACCTATGACCAGCGTTTCCCCATCTCGGTCAGAAACCACGCCGAGGAGGCGATGAAGGTGGTGCTCGTCTCCGGCAAGCTTGAGCAGGACGGACTCTTCATCGGCTTCGTCGGCGAAGGGTCGGAGGGGGAACCGTTCGACCTCGCGCCGGGCGAGGAGCGGGAGTTCCTGCTCGTCCTCAATGCGCAGAACGTGGTGAAGCCCAAGCACGTCTTCCCCGTCAAGATTAGCTCCGCGAACGGCTTCGCGGACGAGGCGGAGGTGGAGGTGGAGGTGCGCCTCCCCGTCGTGAAACTGGAGTGGGAGGACCTCGGCGAGACGGGGAAGGGGCCGGGCCGCCGTCTGCGTCTGGTGAACAAGGGGGACAGTCTCACCGATCTGTCGGTCGTTACGGATACGGGCGATCTGAAAATCTCCCCGGCGATCAACCACGGCTTCCTCCCCTCCGGCCAATCGGTGGAGATCGCCGTGATGCCGAGGCTCTACGAGGGGTTCCGCGAAGCGCGGGGCGCGGTGACGGCGAAGGCCATCGCCACGGAGTCCTCGTTCCCGGTGCACCTCGCGCTTCCGGAAGGGAAGGAGATCTTCGGCGTCAACCTGATGCCGAAGATGCCGGAGGAGACCATGGATGAAGACGAGCGCGCTCTCCTTGAGGCCAGGGCGCTCTCCGCGGCCTTCCTGACGCCAAACTATATCAACGCCTCCATGTGGGGGAACGGGATCGATTCCAACGGCGACGGCAGGATCGACCGATGGAGCTATACCGACAAAGAGGAGCGCATCCTCTGGATCGGCGAGGACGCGAGCGGCGACGGAGAGATCGACTTCGTCCGCGCCGACGTCGGCTTCGACGGCCGCTTCGACTACTCGGCGCTCAAGGGCGCGAAGGGGTGGGAGGAGACCAACCTGCTCGACGCCTGGCTCGAAATGACCTTCACTCTCCCGTGGAATCGCGGGAGCTACGAGCCGCACGACCTCGACATCGTGATGAACGGTCGGGTGATCGGTACGGTGAAGAACGCGATCCCCGAGGGGAACTACCGCTTTCCGGTTCCCGCGTCGGCGATCCGCTTCGGAGCGAGCGGCGAGCCCGAAGGGAACGGCGTCGAGATCGTCTCGCGGCACCTGAGAGGCGGTCACTACGTGGTGAACAGCGACTTCCGGCTGGTGACGCGCCTGAACGCGGCGCGCGCATGGACCGTCGCGGAGTCGCGCGAGGAGGCGGAGGCTGCCGCCCGCTTCATGGAGGGCGTGATCGCCGACAGGGCGAAGATCAGCATCTCCTCGCAGGGGCTCTCGCTTCCCGAGGGCGGCTCGCTCAAAGCCGGGGCCGAAACGGTGCTGACCGCCGCGCTGCGGAACCTGGGCGCTATGCCGGGGTACAACGTCGGCGTCGTCCTGAGCATCTCCGACCCCGACGGCAAGGAGCGGGAGCTGCGGAGGCGCTACATCCCCTTCGTTCCGGTGACGGGAGAAGTTCCCCTCCGCTTTACCTTCGCGCTGCCTCCGGGCAAACACCGCCTGAAGCTTTCGCTGAACCCGGACAACCGGCCCGAGAACTCGGCGTATATCTGGGCCGAGGTGGGCGGCGACGACCAACGACCGACGCTCGAGCTGCTGGAGCCCGCCGACGGCGCGAAGCTCGACGGGACGATTTTGAAGATCAAGGCGCACGCGATGGACGATGTCCGCGTTGCCCGCGTCGAGGCGAAAATAGACCAGGGGCTCTGGTCGCGGCTTCAGCGAGAAGCGGACGGCATGTTCACAGCAAAGGGCGTGATCCAGCCGGGCGAACGGGTGATCACGGTGCGCGCGCTCGACGGCAGCGGCAACGTCACAGAGACGACGGCAAAGATCGTCGTCGAGGCCCCGCTCCCCGACGGAGAGATTCTGGAGCCGGTATCCGGCGGCACTCTCGACGAACGGCGCACGACGCTCAAGGTGCGCTGCGGTGAGAATGTGACCGCGGCCGCGTACAGAGTGAATCAGGGGCCGTGGACGCCGGTGCGGGTGGCGAACGGTACTGTGGAGGAGCGGGTTCCGCTGCGCTTCGGGAAGAACGACATCGAGGTCAGGCTGCTCGACGCGAAGCGAGCGGAAAGGGTGCTCGCCGTCGATGTGATCTCCACCGGGCAGCGCGCGGCCGAGGAGGACACCACAGAAAAGGACAAAAAGGATGCGCCGGGGATACTTCCGGAAGCGCCGGAGGAGAAAGAACCCGCTGGTGAAACGCCTCCGCAAATGCCGGAGATTCCCGGTGGGGACGAAGAGGTCGACACACTTCTCGACTTGATACAGGAGCTCATGGGAATGCCTCCCGAGGGCGGGACGCCGCCGGAACGAGAGGAAGGAGCGGAAAGCCCGGTTGCGCCGCAGGCGAGGCACGCCGGGACGGACGGGGATGATCCGGGGAAACTCGACATTCCCGATCTCGGGACGGTCGATGTGACGGGGCCCTCCGACTTCCTGTTCCCTCCCGAGGAGGACGAGGACGACGACTCGTGGCTCGACGCGGGCGGCGATCTTGAAGAGGAAGAGCCGCTGGAACCCGAGGAGATCGAGATCGAGGAAGAGGGCGGCGAGGACGTCGACGACGAGCCCGACGACGTGGAGATAACCGGAGAGGACTTTTTCACCGAAACCGACCTCTTCGACGGATTCGACGGGCTGGACGAAGAAGCGGAGCCTCTGGACCTCGAAGCGTGGGTGGAGCCGAAGGGCAATCCGGACGCGCCCGAGCAGGACCCGATGTACGAGTGCCCTCTGGAGCCGTTCGACGCCGCCGACACCGACCCGAACTCGCCCTTTACGCCCCCGTCGGGGCTGCGAAGCGATCCGGGCGGCTGCGTGGCCGTGGAGACCGTTCAGAAAGACTGGTACTGCACCAACAGGCCGAACATCAATGTGAAGTTCCAGCTCCCCGATTGGCTGAAGAAGCTCGACCTGCCCAAACCGGGGACGAAAGAGTACGACGAAATGGTGAAGAAGCTTCTGCAGCAGCTGCGCGACAGGGGCATCGACACCGCGGCGTTCGAACGTTTCCAGGACGCCCTGATCCGGAGGGCGGGGAGGCTGGAGCACCCCGACGAGCTGCCGACGTTCCTGCAGTCGCTCGGGCTGACCTCCATGCCCAAGCCGTCGCCGGACGACGTCGAGGCGAACAAGCGCTGGCGCGAAGCCATGGAGAACGGCGCGCGCGCATGGTATCTCCGCCTGCTGGCCTCGGGCGATCCGCAGATGATCTACCAGGGGCTGAAGGCTCGCGGCGAGGCGTTGGGCAAGTTCGACGAGGCGCTTGGCCTGGCCGCCGACGCCATGATGACGGAGATCAAGGCGAATCAGCAGTTGACCGAGCAGGCGCTCTGGTCGCTGCCCTATGTCGGCCCGGCGATGGACGTCCTCTCGATCATCACCGGGGAGACGCTCTCCGGAGAGGCCATGACGTCGGAGCGCGCGGCGATGATGCTCGGACTGCGCGGCGCGATCCACGGGATGGTGAAGCTCGGTCCCAAGGGCGTCGCCTATCTGATGAACACCGAGACGGGGAAGACCATGCTCTCCAAGTTCGCCCAGAGAACGGCCTGGATGGGCCCGGCGGCTATGAATCGCCTCTCGAAGCTCACCGGAATGGAGGAGCGGCAGATCCGCGACCTCGCCTCCTGGACGTGGAAGGAACTGACGAAGGAGCGGCATCTCTGGGGGAATCGCGCCGCGGCGCAGGCCGGAGCCGCAGGCGGCAGCTTCGCCGGTTCGCAGGCCGGGCAGGCCGCGAAGCGAAGCGCGGAAAAGCGCATCGCGGACGGGAAGAAACTCATCGACAAGCTGCAGGCGACCACGAAACAGAAGGAGTTTCGCAAGCTCGCCCTGCAGTTGCAGCAGAACAAGACCGCCGTGGCGCTCGTCAACGATCCGAGCGTGCCCGCGGCCCTCAGGGCGAAACTGAACAAGACGCTGCAGGAGATCAACCGGCGCGTCGACAAGAACACCGCGCGGGGGATCGTGAACAAGGTGCGGTCGGTCAACAAGAAGGTGGAGGACTTCGTGCGCACCGAACTGCCGCAGGCCGGGTCCAAGGCGGGCACGAAGATAGACCAGTTCCTCAGGGACAATCCCGGATTGACAAGAGAGGACGTGCTCTTCGCGAACAGGGTGGAGTCGTTCCTCAGGAAAAACCCCGGTATGAGACGAGAGGATATTCTTGTCCGCTCCAGGACGGTTTCCGGAGTCGATCCGACGAAGCTCGGCCGGGACAGGGACGTCTATTTCCAGTTCGTGGACCGAAGAGGCAAGGTGCTCGGCGACGTGCATCACGATATCGCTTCTTCGATCTACAATCAGAAGCTTCAGGCCGCAACGGGGCTTTCGTCGAAGCAGCTCGACCACACCGTCACCAGCACGTGGCATCCGGATTCGTACAATCCGGGAAGGATGGCGTCGGACGGGCCGCGCAGACAGCTCGTCGACGATATCGTGAAGGGCAGGGCGGCGGGAAAGCTGGCCCGCCCGCAGGATATCCGCGACACCGTCGCCGGGAAGGCCAAGGAGCGGTTCGACGACGCCAGACGCCTCGAAGCCGCGGGGAACCCGAGCGCGGCGGCAGAGGCGTACGCGGAGGGAATGCGCCAGTTGGGCAAGGACTATGAGCGTCACGTGGCGCCCTTCCTGCGGAATCAGAACCTCGATCCTGCGGCGGCGCTTCCCCCCGGGCTGAAGGCCGCGCTCGACATCTTCAAGAAGGTGGAGCAGGGGACCACGTCCGGAGCCTACACTCCGGAGCAGGGTCTTCGCGCCCTTCAGTCGCTGTCGTGCAGAACCCCCGGAGGAGGCAACATCCCGATGTCGCCCGACAAGGCGGCGGAGGATCTGGGCCTGTTCATCGAAATGATGAACAAGTGGATGATCCAGGGGCGGTAAGGAGCCTTTGCGGAGAGGACGAACGGATGCGGGAGAGGGAAGGAACGGGCGGAGGGGCTGCCCCTTCCCTCTTTCCGCACTGTACGAAGGCGTGGAAGGTTGTTTCTCTTCGGCGGGGATGTGCCGGAGAATAGGGGTATTGGGAGCTTTCATAGCATATGAGGAGGTTGTTGGGATTGAAACGTCTTGATGCGCGACTTTTTCTGGTAACGATTCTGGTCTTGGCGCTGTCGTCGTTTGCAGCGGGAGCGATGAACGACGATTGGGTCGCGGTCTGCGAACAAGGTTCTCTCTCCGAGGTACAGGCGGCGATACGCGCCGGAGCGGATGTGCGCGCGACGGACGACCTGCGCTGGACTCCGTTGCATTTCGCGGCGGCACGCAACGCATATCCCGAGGTGATAGAGGAGCTTGTGAAGGCCGGCGCGGATGTGAACGCGAAGAACGATTCGGGGTTTACTCCGCTGCACCTGGCTGCGCGAATGAACGAAAACCCCCAAATTCCGACGGCGCTGTTGAAGGTCGGAGCCGATGTGAACGCAAAGAACGAGAAGGGGGTTACTCCGTTGCACCTGGCCGCATTGGACAATACCAATCCCGAAGTGGTCTCGACGCTTCTGAAAGCCGGGGCGGATGCGAAGGCGAAAGACAAAGACGGCAGGCGTCCCCTCGACTACACTGAGGAATACAACAATCTGCAAGGCTCTCAAGCGCTCGACGATCTAAAGAAGGCGAGCGAGGAAAAATGAACCTCCGGGGATGAAGAACGCATCTTTAGCTATGTAATACGAGGATACTACCATCCGAATGAATCGTTCTGGAAATTCGACGGGAAGCAGAAAATTTTCATTCACCGGGACGGCAGCCCGACGACCTTTTTCGATCGCCGCACGGCCGATTGCTGGGAGGGTAAGTTCCTTCCCGACGTTTCAATCATTCACTACCTGAAGCGATAGGAAGAGCCCACCGCTGCTGCGGATGCTGAAAGCCGCCGGTAAATGAACGGAGCCGGATGAGAAGAGACCGACGGACGAAGGAGGAAGGGATATGAAGATTCGCTACAAAACCGCCGTGGGGGGATTTCAGCTTCTGGTGGCCGCATTGATCTTCGCGGCGGAAAGAGGGTTTTCATTCGCGGGGTCGGTTTTCATTCTGGTGGGCGCGCTGATGCTCACAAGGCCGTACGCCGTGTTCGACGAAAGCCGGAGCACGCTGACGTTCACGGCCCTTCTGGGGCCGCACTCGACGGAGAACGATGCCTTTATCGAGGACGGCGAGATCATGCTGCTTCGCAAGGGGAAGAAGCGCAAACTGCCGCGCGCGTTCGCATGGTTCGCCAACGCCAAGGATTTCGAAGAGATGCTCGGAAAGGTATGCCGGAACCCCCCGCAGGAGCAGGCGCGGGAAGAATCGTAAGCTGCCCCGGCGGACAGTGCGCCGTCCAGGCGACAGCGCACGGCTGTTCCCGGCAGCGACTCCGGCATCGGTGTTCCCGGGCTTGCCGCGGGGGAGAAACGATGCTTTAATTGCGGTCTGCGAGGACGTTGTTCCCGCGGAAATCCGATTCAAAACCAGATCTTACAGAGGGTGGAGGCGTTTCCCATGAGTATGTTTCGTGTCGTGTTCCGCCGTTTCCGGCTGTTGCTCTCGGTTGTGCTGTTCGCCGCATTGACGGGTGTTCCGGTCTACGCTGTAGATCTGCCGCCGATACCGGAACTGCCGCCGATATCGAATCTGCCCCCGATATCGGATGTATCGGGGGATACGGCCGGGGCCGGTGAGTCGGTCGTATCTCCGGAACTTGGGTCGGAGTCGCAGCCCGAGATCGACATCGTCGCGGACTTTGCTCGTATTCTGGAGGGGGCGTCGAGCGGGAGAAAATACTACGGATACACAGGCGGAAGCGTGATTCTCCCCCATACGGACGGAGGAGTGCTCCGCTTCCGCCTGTGGAACGACCAGCATCAGGACACGCTCCAGACCTTCAACCAGCTCACCGTCGTCGTCGGAGAGACGACGCACACGGTGAAGCAGTATTCGACGGCTATGGACCTGGGAGAACGGTACAAGGAATACCCGGACTGGGGGCCCGGAGGCGGCGTCCGCGTCGCCGTGCAGGTTCCGAAAGGCGTCGACGCGGTTTCCTTTAATAATCACGGCTCGCAGACCGGAATCGAGCTGAGCGATATCCGCTTCGACTCCACAGGGGCCGGAGAGGACGCGCTTCAGGTCGAGGAGTATGTGAACGCGACGGAGAAGGTGCTGCCATCATTCCATAGAGTGCTCCGCGGCGCCGATTCGGAGCGTCTCTTCTACGGGTATAGCTCGGGTGTCGTCGTATTGCCGCATTTGAACGGAGGGACGCTCCGCTTCCGCCTCTGGAACGACCAGCAGCTGCAGGGAGCGAATTCCAACCGTAACATGGTGACCATCGGAGCGGGCGGAGCGACGTATACGGTGAAGCAGTACACGACTGTTCTGGACCCGAAGGAAGCCTATGCTGAGTTCCCCGGAGAATGGGGGCCTGGGGGAGGAGCCGCCGTCGCCGTACAGGTACCCGCAGGTGTCGGCCTGGTGTCTTTCGACAATGCCGGGTCGCAGACGGGCGTCGAGCTGAGCGATTTCCGCTTCGACGCCGCCGGAGCCGGGGGGAATGTGCCGGAAGCGGCGCGGCAAGCCGACGTCCCGTCGGGCGGACTGTATGTGGAGGAGTACGTGAACACGACGGAGGAAGTTGTTCCCGCCTTCGGGAGAGTGCTTCACGGCGCGTCCACGGGCCGCCTCTACTACGGCTATGCTTCGGGCAGCGTCGTGTTGCCGCATCTGAAGGGAGGGACGCTCCACTTCCGTGTCTGGAACGACCAGCATGAAGCCTCGCCTACGACCGTCAACAAACTCACGATCTCCGTTGGAGAACGTGCGCACGTTCAATCGCAGCGCACAACGAAGGCGCAAATCGCGGAACGCTACCTGGAGCATCCGGATTGGGGAGTCGCGGGCGGAACCGCCGTTCAAATACTGGTCCCGGCCGGTGTCGGCGAGGTGTCGTTCAGCAACCACGGTTCGCAGACGGGCGTCGAAGTAAGCGACCTGCGCTTTACAGCCGAGTAAGAGACTCGCAGCGCATACTTCACCGGGTGAGGAAGGTTCGGTACCCGGATGATATCCCCGGGCGGAATTCACGCCCGATAGAGTGCGGCTGTGGAGGATGGGGTCAAAGCGCCTCTCAGGAAATCGCCGGGAGCGTGCCCAGGTCTTCGAGGCGCACTCCCGAGTGCCTGTCCTTGCGGGGGCGCCACTCCTTTTCCCCCAGCAGCGCCGCAGGGAGAAGCAGCCTGCGCCCGGCCTGTTCGTTCAGCCGGTCCGCCGCCCGGGAGAGGGCGGACCCTCTGTTCGTTTTTTCTCCGAAGAGGCCGAGCTGCACCGCCTCCGCGGAGGAGAGACGGCCCAGACAGACGGCCGCTTTCTCGTAGTCGCGCCCCTCCTTGTAGATGGACGCGAGCGCTCCCGTCGCGGCTTTGATGAGTGTGATGTCGCTGTCGGTGGGCGTCTCCAGGGGGACTTCCGCGCTTGCTCCGTAGAAGGGCGCACGGAATCTGCTGGTGGAGATGCTCACGGCGAGGCTCCCGGCGAGAGAGGTCTGCGAGCGGAGGCGTTTCCCGGCGACGAGGGCGAACTCCGTCACCGCTTCGGCGAGAGATTCCCGGCTCCGGACGGGAGAGGCGAACGAGCGGGAGGACTGTATGGACTTCTGCGGCTTTTCCGCTTCCTCGAGAGGAAAGCAGCGTATCCCCCGCAGCTCCCACGCCGTCCGAAGCCCCCGGACGCCGAGATGTTTCTCCAGCCAGTCGTCGGGTGTGTCCCGCAGGCGAAGGGCCGTGGACACGCCCCGTCTGCGGAGGAAGTCGGCCCAGCGGCGGCCGATACCCCACACGTCCTCCACGGGGACCTGGCCGAGGAGATCGTCCCACGCCTCTCCCGGAAGCAGGGCGAAGACCCCGCCCGTCTCCGGCCGTTTCTTGCCCCGTTCGGCGGCAAGCTTCGCCGCCGTCTTGGCCGGAGCGACGCCTATGGAGACGGGAATTCCCGTCTGCTTCAGGACTGCGGCCCGGAGTTCGCGCCCCCATTCGACCGGGCGTTCCCTCCCCGCGGGCGGAACCTCCAGAAACGCCTCGTCCACGGAATAGACCTCGATGGATGGAACGGCCCTCCGGAAGACCTCCATGACCCTGGCCGATATCTCCTCGTAGAGCTGGAAATTGCAGGAAAACACCGCGCTCCCTCGCCGCTCCAGGAAGGAGCGGACACGAAAGTAGGGCTCCCCCATTTTGATGCCGAGGGCCTTCGCCTCGTTGGATCGGGAGATGATCACCCCGTCGTTGCTGGAGAGCACCACCACGGGACGCCCCTCCAGGTCGGGACGGAAGAGTCGTTCGCACGAGACGAAGAAATTATTGCAGTCGCAGAGGACGAGCAGCTCCTCGCAGGGCTTCAGGAAGGCTCCCGGATGACCCACGTCACCACCCCCCACACGCTGGACGAATCGAACGCGGAGCCCAGGGTGGCGAGCCTGAGCCCCTTCTCCGTGGCGACGACGGCCTTCCTCCCCTCCGAAGGGGGGAGCGAGCGGTCCACCACGAGGAGGGAACCGGGCGCGTCGGCGCACCGCAGAAGAAATGTGGAGGACGGCCGGGGAAGCAGCAGCTCCAGCAGGCGACCGGCCGCGCTGCCCTGCACCTCGTTGCTTCGCGTCATGTGGACGGCCATGAAACGCACTCTCCTTCAGATTGTTTTTAGGTGTAATGATTACAGTAAGTCTTCGTGTGTAGTATAGTGGTAGGCAAGGGGAAAGTCAATATTGTTGCGAGTTCACATATTGTATTTGTTTTAGTGTGGCACGGGCAGTGAAGAACTGTGCAGGAGGGCATTGAGAGGCCGCTTCCCGACGAGCGCGATGGGAAGATGTTGTCGACGCGTATCTACGGTGCGGATGGTAAAAACGAAGCGCGGAGAAGCAACGGGAGGACGACGTCGCAGCGCCGTCCTCCCGGAAAGCATTCGCCCGCGCAGTGCGACGGGAGCGTTTTCCCGCGCCGCCTCAGCTGTTTTGCCGCGCCGCGAACACGCTCTCCAGCTCCGGCGAGATGTGCACGCCCTCGCTCCGGAGGGCTTCAAAAATCCGCTCCGCGCCCGGCAGGTTCGAGCAGAGGAACTTGATCGGCGCGGTCCCCTTCATGCGCAGCTCGATCCCCCAGTCGGTCCGGCTGGAGAGGAGCAGCGCGTGCCCCAGCATGCGCCAGCTTCCCAGGGAGGCGATGAAGAGCAGCGTCCGCAGCCATTTGGGAGGCCGGTAGTCGGCGATACCGGCGTATTCGACGGCGATATACGGAATCCTTTGCTCCTTGCCGAGTGTCCGGAGCATCATGGAGCCGGGAAGCAGTTCGAGCGAGAACGAGGCGTACTTCGCCGACCAGTAGAGCATGGAGGCGAAAATCGCCGCCATCAGCCAGAAAACGAGCGTGAGGATGATCCCGCCGTCGGCGATGTTCAGCACGTTGCCGCTGCCGAAGATCCCCGGCGCCAGCAAGAACGGGAAGGCGAAGAAGATGCAGGCGAAAATGCTCCCCATCAAGTCGGGGAGAAGCCAGGACGACCACTTTGGGTACACCAGCGCGCCCGCGGGCGCCTTCTTCCGGGGCGGGAAGAAGTAGAAAAAGAGCGCGAGGAGCAGCGGGACGGCGGTGAAGCGACGGAAGGGGTACAGAATCCACGACGGCGCCCCGGCGCTCATCGCGTCCTCCGGCCCCTGGACGGTCATTCCAATGAAGCGCGGACCCGACGGCGCGGAGAGCTTCAAAAAGCGGAAGGACTGATCCGTGCTCTTCATCTCCCGGAACACGTTCGGGAAGGGGTCCTCCTGCGGGAGGAAGTAGTAGGAGGCCCGCCATGTGTCGCTCGCCCTCCTTTCCGGCAGGGGCGACGTCTCGGGAGGCGCGAGGACGCCCGTGAAGATCTCTTCCCAGCCCTTCCCCTCGACGACCTCGAGCCGCCCCTCAGTATGCGCGTCGATGAACGCGGCGACGGAGGCGATCCGTTTCGACGAACGGAGGACGCCCCGCATCGCGGTGGACGCTCCCCATCCCTGCACGGGAAGATAGGCGGAGCGGTATTCCCCGGCCATGTCGACGGCGTAGAGACGGATCACGTCGTCGCGGACGGCGAGGAAGAACGTCACGGCCGTAAAAAGCAGTAGAAGCGCGCCGAATCTGCGGTACAGCTCTCTCATACCAGTCGCCTCCTCTCCACGGAGTCCGGGCCTCTCATGGAAGCCCGATCTCCTTCCACGTTCTCCCGCCGTCGTCCGAGCGATAGAATGCTTTCGACGTCCCCATCAGAATGCCTCCGTCCGGGAGCGCGAGCACGGCGAGCACTTCGATGTTCGTCAGAGACGCCTCTTCCATGATGTGACCGCCGTCCTTCGGAAGCAGCCGATGCAGCGCGTTGCTCACCACGCCGAACACCGTGCCTTCGCTTCCGCGGAAGAGGTCGGTGAAGTAGCTGAACGGCGACCAGTCAAACCCCTCGATCTTGATCTCATCGACCTTCATGTCCTCCGGTGCGCATCGCCAGACGCCGTTTTTGGACACCCCCCAGAGCGTCCCCGCCCGGTCGAAGAGGACGGAGAAGAGCCCGGAGTTCACGTAGGCGTTCTTCCATGTCTCCCCGCCGTCGACGGAAGCCGAGAACCCACGGTCGGTCGCGACGGCGACGCGGCCCCCGTCCGAGCTCAGCGCGTAGATGTATCGGTACTCCGCCGTGACGGAATACGTAGGAGTGATTGCATAGACGCCGTCGTTCCCCTCGACGTGCTCCCAGCTCCGTCCGCCGTCGCG
>LVBO01000010.1 GCA_001604435.1 Synergistales bacterium Syner_01 | reverse complement strand
GCCTTCCTTCACGGAGATCCTGTTGAGCTTGGGAAGATCCTTGAAAATGGTGACGTCGGAAATCCCCTTCGTGTCGATGAGGATCAGCCATTCAAGCCTCGGCAGGGCGACGATGGTTTCGGCGTTCTTGACCTCCGTATTGCGCACGAACAGGTTCTTCAGCTTCTTGTGCTCCGCGAAGACGCTCAGATCGATAACGCCCTTCACGCCTTCAAGATTGACCTCGACAAGCTCCGGACACTTCGCCAGGGGCGAGAAGTCGTGGATGTCTTCGCGCAGCATGGAGACGATCTTCAGCTTCGGCATGTTCTCCAGGTACTCGAGCGTGTCGAGCTGCGAGATTCCGGCGCGGAACTCCTCGAGTTTCGTCAGCTTGGCGAGCGGCGAGTAATCTTCGAATTTCGTCGCGTAGATCCAGATGTACCGAAGCTCGGTCAGGTTCTCGACGGGGCTCATATCGGTGGCGCGAATACCGTAAAGATCGAGCCGCTTCATCTTCGTCAGGCCGGAGATCGGAGAGAGGTCTTCCACTTTGGTCATGTAGAGGCTGAGGTCCTCAAGCTCCGTCAGCTCCGCCAGCACGGAGATGTCCGATATCCCCTCCTGCCCCGCTCCTCCGTAGAGACGCAGCGTCTTCAGCTTCGCCTTTCCCTTGAGCGGCGAAATGTCCTCGATCTGTTTGGGCTGCATAAAGAAGATGAGCGACTCGAGATCGTTCATCCCTGTAAGGAAGTCGAGATCGGGGTACTCCACCTGACGTATCTCAAGCTCCTTCATCTTGACGAGCGCGCCGATCGGGGCGAGCGTCTTGACGCCCTTCATGCTGTCGAGCTTGAGGTAGGTCAGCCCGGAGAGCGAGGAGAGCGGAGAGAGGTCGGTGATCGTGTCGTTCCTCTCGATCAGAACTCCTGTCAGCACATCGGCGAGCGTCGCGACCTTCTTCAGATCGTCGTCGGCGATATCCTTCCCGAGGCGGAGCGGCTTCCCCTTTTTGATGTCCGGGTCCTCCCTGACCATCCGGAGGAATTCGTCCGTCACGCCGCCTGTGATCATGGGCCCGAACGTCGAGCTCTTCGCATACTTCGGCTCCGCCGCGGATCCCGCCGAAACGACCGCAAGCAGCAGCAACACCGCTACCAGAATACGAGAAAAAGCGCTTTTTTTCATCGGATTCACCCTCCTTAATAAAGCGTACCGCGCTACCGGAAGAAGACGGCGACCGCCGCTCCGCCGATCATGAGCGCGATTCCAAGGTAGAACGCCATCTTCGCCGATCCCTTCATATCCGCGATCACCTCGTCCTCCGACTTCACGGAGATGATGAACGGTTTCCCTTTCTCCGAGGGCCTGCCGATACGCAGCGCTCCCGCCGAGTGTCTCGCCTCGCCGACGACATACAGAGGATGTCCGAGCGGGATGATCTTCTCCTTGTAGCGGAATCCGAGCGTTCGAACTCCCGAGGGAGCGGAGAATTGGACACCGAAGAACGTATAGGTCTTGTTGCTCTCGTACGGCTCGAACCGGTCCTCTCCGTCCTTGAGATGGAGGGTCGCCCCGTCCATATCGATACCGACGCGCATGTCTCCTTCGGCGATATAGAGCGGCGACGGGCTCTTTCTGGACGAAACGACTTCGGAGCTTCTGGTTCGCCTTGTCTGCACCTTCCCGTCCTTGTCGGTCGAGCGCTCCTCTTTCTCGAACTCCCGGGTGACCGTCGCTTCGAAGAAGGCGCACGGCGTGTTGCTGTACGGCGCTTTCATCTCTCCGTCGGTCTCCGCCTTGCCGTTGGTCTCGACCAGGTCGCGGAATCCCTCGGCCATCCCCTCGTCGGCGAGCGATTGCCACGACTCCTTCAGCTCGGAGAGCGAGACGGCCTTCATGAACTTCAGCTCGGTCACAAGCCCCTCCGTCTTCTTTTTCTGGATGAACGAAAGATACGCGCCGCCTGCGATCATCAGGCCGCCGATACCAAGAGCCACGAAATTCATGCAACCTCCTCCTTTCCTCCCCTCCTCGGGGAAACTACATATACAGCTCCTTCAGAATGTCGTCGTACTGGTCCGCGTAGGCGGCGATCGTCTGCACCGCCCCCAGCAGTTCGCTCTTGTCCAGATTCGCTCCGGGCAGAGAGCAGGAGAGCATCACGGTGTTGTCGAAAACAAGAGAGAAAGCGCCGAGCGGAAGGTCGGCGTTCAGTCGGAGAAAGTCCGCCGCGACTTTGTTCTTGTCGACATTCTCGGCCAGATAGGAGAAGACCTTCACCAGCACGTCCCCGCTGTGCCACGGAAGCACCGTCACCTGGATCGTCGCGCTGCCGAAGGAGAAGGAAACGAGGTCCTCCACCCGGACGAGATCGTCCTCGTCGAAAAACTCCCGCAACCACGTGTTCACCTTCGCCCGGACCTCGTCCAGCATCGGCCCGTTCACGCCGTCCTTGAGCACGGGGAACTTATGCACCCGCTCCACCCCCCATCTTCTCCATCAGCTTCGCCATCTCCGCCTCGAGCTGCATATCCTTCTCCATGTCCTTGAACGGGTCGTCCGCAGGGGCGTCGCCGGAGAGTTCCGAGAACGCCTGCGCCTCCGCCTCCATCCCCTCGATCTTCTTCTCCATCTTTTCGAACTTGGCGAAAGCGCCCTGGCCCACGTTGCTCCCCATGACCGTGGAAAACTCCTTCTGCGTCTTCGCCGTCTGAGCGCGGGCGACCAGGGTCGCCTGCTTCATCCGCGCCTCGTCGAGCCGCATCTTCAGCGTATCGAGCTGCGAACGAAGCTGCGACGTCGTGCTCGAAGCCTGGGCCGTCATGGCGTCGTACTGCTTCACCTGTCCGTCGAAGACGATCTTCTTGGAGAGCGCCTGTTTCGCAAGATCGGCGTTCCCGGCCTTGAGCGCCATCGCAGCCTTGTCCTCCCACTGTTTCGCCTGAAGAACCGCGTTCTCCTGCTGCTTGCGGAGGTTGCGCTCGTTGGCCATCGCCTTCGCCAGCGCCGACGTGGCCTTTACAAGGGCCTCCTCCATCTCGATGATCATCTGCTTGACCATCTTCTCCGGATCTTCCATCCTGTCCAGCATGTCGTTGACGTTCGCCTTGAAGATATCCGAAACCCGCGCGAATATGCTCATGCTTTCCCTCCTCTTTGATAGTATGAAGCTCTTATCTGTGCAGGCCCGAAGGCAGCCCGAGGCTCTTTCGCCGCCTGTCGTGTTCTTCGAAGAGTTTTCGTATCTCTTCCTCGACCTTTTTTTCAAGAGCGTAGAATTCCTGGAGCTTTTTCTTCACCGCGATCTGCTCCGGGTGTCTTTCCTCGTTAATAAGCCGCATCTCTTCGGATGCTTTCCGATACTCCTCGGAGCCTTCAGGGGTTCGAGCTATGATGATCTGGAGATCGCGAATCCTGGTCTGTCCTCCAGCCGCCCTTGCATCTTCAAGCATAAGCTCGCGCAGCTTGACTGCAGAAACCGACGCATGCAACTCTCTGTAACGCTCGTTCTCCTTTTTCGTGAGTTCTTCGTCCTCCGCGATCGCTTTTCGCAGCTCTTCGACGCTCTTTTCCTTCCGGGCTGCGGAAACAAGTTGGGATTTCAGTTCGATCTCAAGCTCGATCACCGGCTTCGCGAGATCCTTGTACGGTAGTCCGCGCAAGAGAGGCACGTCCGAAAAGAGCGTTCCGTTCAATAGAGGTCCGTACGCCTTCTCGACATCCTCCCGCGCCTTCTCGAGGTTCTCCCAATGTTTTTTCGCCAGTGCGACCCAGTTCGGAGGCATATCGGTCAGTTCGGAGTTCACGTTGGGGTGCCGAGCCTTGATATTCGTCCAGTTTCCCAGAATCTGGGATATACGCTTGTCCATCTCCGGCTTGAGCTTGAGATTCTCCGACAACCCCTTCACCATTCGATCGATACTGTCCGACATGTTTTCAAGCCCCGGACGATACGGACGAAGATCGTCAAGGCGCCTTTGAATCTGCGCGCTTGAGAGTTTTCCTCCCTTGACCTCCTCGGCAACGCGGTCGACCGTCCTCATCTGTTCCCGCACGTCCGTGAACTCTCTCATCTTGCGAGGAGCGTACTCTATGTCCCACCCGATGTGGAAAATATCGGAATTGACCTTTCTCTGCCAGGCCACGACCTCGCCAACGTTTTGCAGATCGTGGATGAAGAGCTTCATGCTGTTGTCCCATTCGGAAGCGCGGGAGACCCTCGACGCATTCCGGTCCACCTTCAGCATGCTGTCGAACTCTATGTGCCCGATCCTGCTGTAGACCGAAATGAAGCGTTCGTTCAGATCGTTCCAGACGCCCTCGACCTCGGACTTCTCTATCTTGGTCGATTTCAAAAGCCGCTCCGTCGCCTCCATCCCCTGCTTGACGAGCGAATCGTAGGAGTCGATCAGCGTGTCCACATTACGCTCCTGCGCACATGCCGGAAATACGACCAGCAACACCGTAAGAAGTACAACAACCAACACTGTTGCGCTCCACCGCGGTTTATTTCCTCGCATGCGTCCATCTCCTCCCTTCAAGATACCTCGAAAATCAGTGCTCCTTCGCCAGCGATATCTCCTTGAGCGCCGGAGGAAGTCCGAGCGTTTTTCGTCGCGCGGCATGCTGATCCAAAATATCCTTCGCGGTTTTTCGGGCGCCCTCCAGCCCTTTAGCGAAATCCTTCAGCGCCGTGTCGGCCTTGATCTGCTCGGGGTGCTTGCGGCTTTGCAGCAGCTTCTGCTCCGCGTCGTATTTCCTGTACTCTTCCCCGTTCTTGGCGACCCCGTTCTTCAGACGCTCCAGCTCCAAAATACGGTTCGCCCCTCCTCCGGCCCTGGACGCCGCGAAGACAAGATTTCTGGCCGCCACTGGGCTGTACATGGTCGAAAGTGTCGCGAGCTGCACGCGCTCGCGCTGCGTCATCAGTTCGTCCTGTTCGAGCGCCTTCTTTCGTTGTTCGATATCCTTCTGCAGGTCGTCGATATTCTCAAGGAGTGCGCGGAGCGCGTTCTCCACCTCGAGGACCACGCCGGGAAGTTCATTGTATTGTTTTCCTTCGAAGAGAGGGATTCCCTTGAATATATTCCCGGCCAGCAGAGGTCCGTAAACCTCGACGAATTTTTTCCTCGTCTCTCCGTACGCCTCCCACTTCGCCTTGGGAAGAGGCGCCCATCGCGCCACTCCCTCCATGATGTCGCTGCGAACAAGAGGATAGAGGTTCTTCGCATCCCTCCAGTATTCCGCGAGCACGGCGATTCGCTTCGCCTCGGATTCGGGAACGGCGTACCCCTCTCCCGGCTCAAGGTACTTCTTCGTATTGAGCAGGCTTACTGCGGCGTTCACAGTCTTGTTCCTCATCAACCGCACGCCCCCGATAGACTGGACAACTTCGTTCCGGAGAGCGGCCAGATCCGCCGCCGAAACGTTCGCTCGTCTTCGGAGCTCCACGCCACGCTTTATCCTCGCAATGATGTTCACCAGCGAAGCGCTGGTCTCGCGCATCTCCTTCACGTAGACGCCCACGCGCACCGGCGCGTTTTCTATATCGAACGTAAGGGATTGCATGTGCCGGTTCACCTTGAGCGTCCAGGCAACCGCCTCGCCCACTGAAACGACCTCTTGTGCAAACTCCGAGAGTTCCTTCGCGTCGTTGTAGATATCTCTTGCTATGGCGAGGGTTATTTGAGTTCCCTTCGCGGAGCGTACGGGAGCGGAGCTCCCTTCGCCGATGGAGGCGTTCGGATAAGGAAGAGGAACGGGAGCGGAAGGCGATTGAGAGCCCGATCCGCTTGCAACGTCCCTGACAATGGTCAAATGAAGTATCGGGAGCATCGCACGCAGTTCTTTCACAGCGGACGACTGAAAGTGCTGCTCCAGAATCGTGTTCCATGCCCCGGTCATCTCGCTCGACTCTGTTTTCCCGGACTTGAGCAAGATCTCGACGGCGGCGACTCCCGCAAGCATGCTTTCCTCGGCGGCGGCGATACGCGCCTCCAACGCCAGGGCGATCTCTCCGAATCCGGGCCCCTGCTGCGGCGCAGCGGCAAGGGAGCATGCGGGAAAAGAAGCGCATAGAAGCGCCGCCAGGAACAGACCGCTGAATATGCATCGTTTCTTCATACCGCGACTCACCTTCTCTCCATTTATTAGAAGGGTTGCTCGTAGTTATCGATGTACCATCGCCCCTTGTCCCTGCGGATAAGGTAGTGCGGCTTGGGCGAGCCGTACTGCCGACCCCGCTCGTCCCACGCCTTGGTGACGACGGTGGCCTGTTCGACAAGCTCGCCGGAAATTTCCCGGATCTTCTCCTGCTGTTCCTCGTCGAGGAAGAAATCCTCCACGCTCCCGGCGCCTCCGCCGAACCCTTTCATCACTTCGATCTTCGCCTCGTCGGTGGTGACATGAACATAGAACCCGGCGAACCGTTCCAGGTGAAGATCCCAGTGGTAGCGGATAAGAGAGAGCGCGGTCCGCGTCTTTCTGCGGTTGGGATCGATGCAGTCGAGGAAAAGCTCGAAGTTCTTCTCTTTGACGGACGCCGCGAAAATCTCGACAAGGCGCTCGGGCGTGACATCGGGAGGAACATACCGGACGGTGTACAGCGGATCCTTGATCTCCTCCATCCGTTCTTCTCCTGCGAAATAACCGCCCTCCTCAACCGACGGGTCGAAAAAAGCGAAGGTGATACCAGGGATGTAGAGCGCCACGGGACTGACGACCCACCCCCACTGCGGCGCGACGGTCTTCACCTTTTCCGCCTGAGGGATGACCATTTCGATACCGACGATCTTCCCGAGCAGCGTCCACTTACCCTCCTCGGGAAAGTCTCTGTTGACGAGCCTGCGGTAGCGTTTGACCGCTTCATAGGGACCGAGCCAGTTCCGGTTCGATATTTCGACGAAGTAGTAGCCGCGAGCTCCCGTACCCACCGAGACGAACTCCCTCCCCAGGTCGATGAACTGGTTCGCCGGGTACTCGAACTCTTCAAGAATCACGTAGTACCCTTTAAGGTCCTCGATCGACACTTCGGACCGGTCGGGTGCGGGGAAGGCCTTCGGAAGCGCCGCAGGGCCGGAGAGGATCTCTTCCGTGAACTCCTTCCATTCTTTATCCGCGATCGCTCCGAAGATCTTTTTGAGCTTCTGTTCATTCTCCCGGAACGAAAGCATCTCCGGGGTGATCTCCATGAAGTCGCCCTTGCTCTTCATGAGCGCCATGCGCGCTCTCTGAAAGAGCTCCTCGACCGCGGGATCCTCCGGATATTTCTCTTTGAGATCCCGTATCCGCTTCAGCGCTTCGTTATCCTCGTAGCCGAGGCGGAAGGACTGTCCCCTGAAACGGTTCACCCTGTCCTCGAATTTCTTAAGGAAAAACTCCGCGCGCGTTACCTCGTTCTTCGGAGCCGGAGTCGCGCACTCCGCCCCCGAGGGGGAGAGAACAAAAAGCAGAAGGAAAAGAAAAAGAACCGCAGCCGCACTCTTCCATCGACAATACATTGTACATCATCTCCTCTCGCTTCGGCGGGTCGTACAACTGCAAAGATTGTAGCATCAACGAGGAGATGTCACCCCCCCTTCGCCACAAAAAAAGGGTGGGATTTCCCACCCCTTTCAGGGGTGATGAATCCCACCTTTTTCGTCCTTGCGCAAGGGTGATGTTTATCCCCCTTGCGATCGGCTTCTTTCAGCCGAGAATCTCTTTAAGTTCGAGGCGGTTGGCGGATCCCGTCTTGCGATAGATATTTCGGAGATGATACTTGAGGGTATTCTGGGAAATGTAGAGAGCGGAGCAAATGGTGCGATCTTTCAACCCCTGGAGAAGAAGCAGGACTATTTCCGTCTCCTGGCGCGTCAGGTTGAACTCCATCAGCTTCATGCGGAGCAACATCTCCGACTCCTTCTCCGTTGCATTCTCCTCTTGAAGACGTTGTTCCGGCTCCCCTGCGCCGGACGTATCCCGCCGTTCTTCTGTCGATGAAGAAGACGAGCCGGTGCGTTCCCACTGAAGAGGCACTTCTCGTCCGTCCCAGAGTGCAAGCATGACGAGAAGAAGGCAGATTCCCGGTATGGCGAAGACTACAAGATCCGACGAACCGTGAATGATGCCGCCGTCCTCGCGGAGGATCAAATGCAGATGCGCGACTGCTCCGGCAAGAATGATAAGAAAGATACCGCCATTGACGACTGCATTCCGTTTCTCCCCCGCCCGCGAGGCGAAATAGATAAGCAGCAGCCATGCGTAGAGGTCGAGAAACGCGAGTCCGGTCTCCATGAGGAAGCGGGAGATTGCCTGAAAGGGGGAGAAGAGCAGCAAAAAGAGCGAGGCGGCGATGAACGGAAACGCACCTTTGTAGAATGACCGCAGTTCCGCCCTCGGGTAAAAACGGAACACAACGGCGACCCCAAGGGCGGAGAGCGTCCGGATCCAGTCGGAGACTTGGTCTGCTCTGGGAAAGGGCGCAGGAAAGAGTTCAGGAAGAAGACCGAGCAAAAAACCGTTCGCCGCGTACAGGCAAAAGAGAAAGACTGCAAGACGCCAGAAGGGGAAAGAGTCCGCCGGAATGATTTCATGAGGTTCCTCGGCAGCCTCCACGGCCGGGAGGAACAGTAGGAGCACCGACAGGAAAGGGACTCCCAGAATCAGCAACAGAGCGTGGGAAAGTGCCGCCGCACGCATGATGAAGGTGGCGACAAGGGGAGCGAGTCCGAAAACAAGAGCGACGTCGTCGGGAATGAGCGTGCTGAGAAAAAGCCCCCACAGTCCGATGAGCAGCGCGGCGCCAACCGCCGAAAAGAGCATTCCGACGACTCCGAGGATACCGGAAAACGGATTGGGGAGGAACGCGGCGACGGCGAGCAGGAAAGGGAGCATAAACATCAGCGATGCGCCCGCAACGGCGCGCGGACGTTCTCCATCTTTTCCGGGCGGGAAGAACGCCGCAAAAAGATACGTCAGGGCATGCACCGAAAGAAAGAGGACAACGGCATTCATTCCTTCGTACTGCACCGCCGCCAGACGCCGCAACAGTCCGTACTGAAGGAAGAGCGACTCCATCCATGCAAAAAGCAACCCCATGCCCGCAGCGGCGGCGAGCGTTTTCCAGATTCTCACCGGAAGCCTCCTTCCGGAATAGAATAATGTTTCCCGTAGATAATATCATATTCCGTCTTTTTCGGGGGCTCTGAACAGCCTCTTTCCACTTGCTTCGAAAATATGATATCCTTTCTTTCAAGGTACATATTATTTCAAAGGGGGATGTGTTTTCATGTCCGTAAAAAACGCCATGACCGCAGAGTTTCTCCGTTCCGCCTACGGCGGAGAGAGCATGGCCCACATGCGTTACCTCGGCTGGGCCGACAAAGCCGATAAAGAGGGTTTCCCGAAGATCGGACGCCTTTTCAGGGCCGTCGCCTACGCCGAGCAGGTGCATGCGACGAACCACTTCGTCGTACTCAACGGCGATGTCGCCGACTCGTGCCTGACCGCCGGAGCCGTTTTCGGCATGAAGGAGACCGCCGAGAATCTCGTCGGCGGCATCATGGGCGAGGAGCACGAAGTCGAGCAGATGTACCCGGTCTACTACGAGGCCGCGAAGTTCCAGGGTGAAAAGGACGCGATGCGGACCTTCAACTTCGCGCTCCAGGCCGAGAAGCAGCACGCCGAGCTTTTCCGCGCCGCCCGCGAGTGCGCCCTTGCCAAGAAGGACATCGAGTTCGAGGCTGTGTACGTCTGTCCCGTGTGCGGACATACCGTCACCGACGAAGCGCCGGACAAGTGCCCGGTGTGCGGCGTAGCGAAGGACAAGTACGCCCGTTTTTAGAATTATCCCGAAACACGCAGACAAAACGGGGGGGAGCGATGTTTCCTCCCCGCCGTTTTGTCGATGCCCGAGGCAAGGAGATGCATCATGAATTTTCTCGATATCATAGGCCCTGTAATGATCGGCCCGTCCTCAAGCCACACGGCCGGGGCAGCCCGGCTGGGGAGACTTGCAAAGGCGTGCTGGGGAACCGATCCCCTCGATGAAGTAACCGTCTTTCTCCGCGGGAGCTTCGCCTTCACCAGCAAAGGACACGGAACGGACAAGGCCGTCGTCGCCGGCCTGATGGGCATGCTGCCGGACGACGAACGCATCAGGAACGCACTCTCGCTTGCGAGAGAGGAACGCTTTCCGTACCGTCTGACGACCGAAGACGTGGACGGCGCGCATCCAAACTCCGCCCGCTTCTCTTTCCTGGGGAAGAACGGCCAAAGGCTGGATGTCGTCGGCGCATCGATCGGAGGCGGAGCGGTCGAAATTCAGGAGATCGACGGCTTCTCGGTCGCCATCAACGGCGAACTCCCCACCCTGATCACATTCCACAAGGATACTCGCGGCGTCGTGGCCGCAGTCGCCGCGCTGATGGCGGGACGGGAGATCAACATCGCCTCCATGACGCTCCACAGAAGGGCGAGGGGGGGCGTAGCGACTCTCGTCACGGAGCTCGACATGAATGCGCCTCCCGGAGAGAGGCTGTGTACCGCCGTGATGGAAGCGCACCCGGCGATTCTCCGCGTGGCATCGCTGTTCGGCGGAGGAAACAACTCATGAGAGCCCTGAGCGAGATCTTCGCAGTGTGCGCATCGTCCGGAAGTTCCTTCGCCCGCGCCGCCGTCGAAATCGAGGCTTCGGAATCCGGCTGTTCCCTTGAGACGCTGCGGGACGGAATGCGTTCACGCCTGAAGGACATGGAACGCTCCGTCGAAGAAGCGCTTTCCGGTTCCTGGAGAGGTCTTCTCGTCCCGGAGGAGGCGTATCTGCTTCGGGAGTACGGCGCGGACGCGCCCTCTTTTTCAAGTCCGTTCGTCCTCACCGCCGCCCGTATCGCCATCGCCGTCTCCACGTACAACGCGGCGATGGGACGCATCGTCGCCGCCCCGACGGCCGGAAGCTGCGGCATTCTGCCCGGGTTGCTCTTCTCGTACAGAGAGTATTTCGACTGCGACGACGAAACGCTCCTCTACGGGCTTTTCGCCGCAGCTGCGGTCGGCGCCGTCACGGCGGCGCGCGCCACGCTCGCGGGAGCCTCGGGAGGCTGCCAGGCAGAGTGCGGAGCGGCCGCGGCGATGGGCGCCGCAGCGCTGACGCAGATGCGCGGAGGAACTCCGGACGCCGTAGGCCAAGCCGTCGCCCTCGCCTACAAGTCGATACTCGGGCTCGTCTGCGACCCGGTCGGCGGACTCGTCGAATCCCCCTGCATCAAGCGGAACGGAATGCTCGTCTCGTTGGGCGCTCTGGCTGCGGACATGGCGCTCGCGGGCCTTCGCTCGCTCATTCCGCCCGACGAGGTCATCGACGCCATGGGGCAGGTCGGACGCGCCCTCCCGGAATCGCTGCGCGAAACTGCGGGAGGCGGCCTCGCGGTGACCCCGACCGCGCGCGAGCTTGTCGCCAAGCTCTTGCATCAAGAATAACAGAAGCGGGGCGAACCGGACAATTCCGGCACGCCCCGCTTCTGCTCGTTTCCGATTACTCCAACACTAAACCGTTGATCTTTTCGATGCCGAGCCCCGCTCCGCCGGAGGGAAGCACCAACGGACCTCTGTACGTCGCGCCCCCCTCGACCGGGTCGGACGCGCAGAGAATGGGAGGATCGAGGTCCGCCCTGGTGATTACAGGCAACGCCGAAGCAAGGTGGCATGCCGCCGATACGCTGATCTTCGTTTCCATCATCGCGCCGATCATGCACTCCACGCCGCAGGCTCGGGCCATGCCGCAGATTGCGACGGCATTGCGGATACCCCCGGTCTTCATCAGCTTGATGTTGATCAGGTCCGCAGCCCTCATAGAGAGCACCGTAAAAGCGTCCCGCACGGAGAAGACGGATTCGTCGGCGAGGATGAGCGTATCCACGCTCTCCGTTACCATCTTGAGCCCTTCGAAATCATGTGCTTTCACCGGCTGTTCCACAAGCTCGATGTCGAGCCCCTTATCCTCGAAGAAGCGAATCGTCCGAACCGCCTCCTTGGGAGTCCACCCTTGGTTTGCATCCACCCGGAGCAGCACATGTTTTCCAACAGCCGCCCTGATCTCCTCAAGACGCTGCATATCGAGATGAAAATCCGTCCCGACCTTGATCTTGAGCGCCGAGTAGCCTTCCGCGACCGCTTCCAGGCTGTCCTTCACCATCGTTTCCGGATCGTTCACGCTGATGGTATAGTCCGTCTCAACTTCTCTGGCCGTGCCGCCGAGGAGTTCGTACAAGGGGCGGCACAATGTCTTTCCCCAAAGATCGTGGAGCGCGATATCCACGGCCGCTTTCGCGGAGGCGTTGTGGACGAGGGATGTGTCTACGATATCCAGCAGGCTGTTCAGGTCGTCCGTCTCCCGGCCGGAGAGCAGCGGACGAAGCCGTTCCTCGACCGCGCCGCGGATGGCGCCGTTCGTATCGCCGGTGATCACCGCCGTGGGAGGCGCTTCTCCGTATCCGCAGACTCCCTCCTCGGTCTCCACCACGACAACATTGGTGGTCACTTCCGTGACCGTCCGAAGCGCCGTCTTGAACGGTTTCTTCAGCGGTACCGAGAGAGAGCCGAGACGGATGTTCCGTATCCTCATACTATGCGCCCGCCATCATGGAGAGGAGTTTCGCGACGAAAAGGCCGCCCGCTGTGCCGCACACGTATCCCATGAGCGCCATCAGCACGCCGATCGGCACGAGCGTCTCTTTATACGCCGCCGCGATGATGGGCGCAGCCGCGACCGCGCCGATGTTCGCGAGGCTGGCCACGGCGCAGGTGAAGAGGTCGATCTTGAAGATCTTCGCGATGATCGCCATGAGCAGCGCATGGACGCCGAGGATGACGAAGCCCGCCGCCAGGTAGTACGGCGCGTCGGTCAGCTCTTTGAAGGACGCTCTGGAGGCGATGAGGCAGATGATGATGTAGAGCATGGTCATGGAGACAGGCGACGACCCGGGAATGCTGTTCATCGGCGTCATGGCGCAGAGAATGCCGAAGATGGTCGCAATAATGATGGTGACGGTGCTCACCGAGAGAAAGTCGCTCTTGCCGAAGACGTCCATGAGCATGGGGGAGACGAAGGAAGCAAGCCATGCCGAAAGAGCGGAAACCGCAAGACCGGCGCCGATCAGAAGGGCGAGATCGGCTGTCTCCATCTTCGTCCGCGTGTTTTCCTTCACCTCGGAGAGCATGAGGCCGACGGAATCGATCGTGGAGGTGTCGGTCTTCGTCCACTTGTTGAAGAACTTGGCGTAAGGAACGGTTGCAAGAAGAAGGATGACCCAGATCGAATAGTTCACGTTATCCACGAGCAGCGTGTACCCCATTGCGGAGTCGTTGATACCCAGAGCTCCCTGAATAGCCACCATGTTCGCGGTGCCGCCGATCCAGCTTCCGGCAAGCGCTCCCCAGGTCTTCCATCCCTCGGGAGGGAAGCCGTTCTTCATCAGAGCGAACATGACCACGAAGCCGATCATGATGGTGATCGTCGCCGAGAAGAAGCCGATGAGCATGCGGGGACCAAGCTTCAGGATCTTCCGGATGTCGCAGCGAAGCAGCATGACGAAGATCATCGCGGGAATCAGGTTGCCCCGCACCACGCGGTACGCGGCGTTGACGCTGTCGGTCTTCTCCCACAGGTCGAATGTTGCGAAAATCATGCACATGACGTACAGAACGACGGGCGTAGGCACATACTTGAAGAACGTCGTATCCTTGTACTTCATCTCCAGGGTAGCCACTACCCCCGCAAAACAGAAAAGGAACGCAACATAGGCAAAACCACTCGTTATCACAGTACAACCCCTCCTGAAAAATAAGAATATGATGTATCGGGGCTTCGCCCCATAGAAAAAAATCCAGCAGTCTCCGACGTTTTTTCGTCGGTGACCGCTGGATTTTATCCTCTGTTGTCCGCGAGGCGAACTCGCTCGGAGCCAAGGACAAAGCAGCTCGTTATTTTACAGTTTTCTTCGGAACCATTACTTCCTTGTACTTTTTGATAGCATCCCTGTAGGCGGCGATGATCGCCTTTTGAGACGAACCGAAATACCTGTTCTGCACATCGGAGATTACAAGGTGCTCGTCAAGCACGAGCCGCCGTCCGACAAACAACCCTCGGATGAACCGCCCTGTAGTCTCCAGCGTGACGGAAACTGCGCAGTCGAGAATCTCCTCGGTTTCCTTCAGCAGAATGAAGGTAATAAAAAATTGACCGAACTGCTGGTTGATAGGATTAAAACCGGTCGTTTGCGAATTTCCCACCACAAGGATGGAATCCTTCGGATACTCCGCATCATGCACCATGTTGCAATTCTATCATGACGCCGACAGACTTGTCTATCATCCCCCGGCGACGAGCGGCATTACTTTTATTTCATCGCCCTCCTGAGGAACGTAGTCCTTCTTCTTCCGAGAACCGTTCACCAGAAGGACATACCCCGCGTGCGAGTCCATTCCCGCCTCTTCGAGCAGCAGCTCCACCGATTGGTCGCCCGGCCGGACCTCCCAGGGATCGGAGGGCTGATACTTTTTAAAAATGCCGAGGAGATGCAGCCGGGCCGCCATGGCTACTTCCCCAGCGCCATGAAGGAGAGCATGAGGCCGCCGCAGCCGTTGGCCAAATCTCCTTCAAAGCCGTATTCGCCGAATGTGAAGACGCCGATGAACGGAGTGTCGCCTACGGCGCTTTTCATCGCCGTTACGGTCTCGTCCATCCGGTCGCCGATACCTCCGCGACGTCCTCCGCAGTGAACGGCCACGAGCGCGCCGAGCCCCTCATCTCCGAGCATTTCAACGGCGGCCTTCGCCGTGCTCTCGACAGACGCCACAAGCTCGTCGGTAGTCGCCTCCATAAGCTCTATCGCCACGCCCTCGGCGAGGTTGTTTCCGATATTCGCGCTGCCGTCCGCGTTGCCGACCATCGGATGGCGGATCCAGACGTGTCCCCCGGCGAAATCGGTGATTCCTATGGGGTGATGTATAGTGGCTCCCAGGAGGTTGAACCCCTGCAGATCGGCGGGGGTGCTTCCAAGCCATCCGGCGAGCACGTCGAGCGCAGCTTTGCCGTCGATCTCCTTGAGAACGCGGTTATTTTCCACCTTCGTGATGATGCCGCGCTTTCCTGTGCCTCTGTAGACGCCTGTATACTTGTTGCCGTACGCCTTGTCCCAGAAGAAAGCCACCGCGACCCCGTTCTTGACCACACCGTTGCCGTAGACGAGCCACTTGCCGGACAGGTCGTTGTCGGCCGCGCTCCCGCCGAAGAAAGGAACTCTGCCGATGACGGACTGAATTCCTTGAAGGTAGAACTCTTCCTCTCCCGGAGGGGCGACCATGTAGAAGAACTCGGGCGCCATATCCATGCCGGCGGCTTCCAGCGCGGCCAGAGCAGCCTCTTCTCCCGCGGCAACCGCGCATTCTTTCTTTTCCGCCGCACCGACGGAAACCTCCATATCTTCGTCGGAGAGAGTCATCAGAGCGCAGTAGCCGTCCGGAGATGTGATAAAACCTCCCGGTGTGAGAACGCCGGTATAGGACGTGCACCCAACGACGGGTACGTCGCCGAGCGTTTCACGGACTCCTTTCAGGAGCTCCTCGGCGTTGTAATCGACGCTTCCGAAGAGCAACGCGATCTGCGCGCCGTCGACCTTCGCCGCCTGCGCCGCCTCTTTTCCCGCAGTCCAGGGGGACCCGGCTGTACTCCACCCAACTTTTGCCTGCATCATAATCTTCGCGACCTCCCCGCTCCGCCTATCGGCCCAAATACTTCACGTATGCTCCAAGCCCGAGCGCTTCCAGGCGTTCCTTCGTCGGGACGCCGTTCTTGTCCCAGCCGCGCTGCGCATAGTAGTCACCCAGTATTTCGTCGTGAGGTGTGGGAGCCTTCCCCGCCCTCGGTCCGATCATTGCCGGGATAGTCATCTTCAGCGGGAGCGTGTCGTCCTTCCGGCCCATGCCGTCGCGGACGTTGATGAGGCGTTGAAGCTGCCAGGCGCGCTCGCCGTACTTCACGAACTCGGGAACCGGAACGTCCTTTCCGGTGAGATGTTTGAAGGCCGTGTTCATCTCGGTAAGGGTAAGCCCTGCGCCGCCCATCATGAACTTGCAGAGCGTCATGCAGTTGTGCAGCGCGCTCACGTCCTGATGAAGTATCGCGGTCTTCGCTGCGAACTTCGGATCCTGGCGGTCGTACGGGGCGTCCTGCCCCAGTTCGGGGAAGAAGAGTCCAAGCGCGCTCGCCTGGGGATTGCCCCGTTCGTGACAGGCTCCCCTGGTTCCGACGGCGTAGTTCACGCCCAATCCGTAGACCGCGCGAGGGTCGTGCGCCGGATAGTCGAGATTCTTGACCTCCACCGTGATCTTCTCCGCATCCTTGCCGATCTTCTTCGCCGCGCCGCGGACGCCCTCGCGGAACCACTCTCCTACGCCGCTCATGGAGGCGATCTGCTGCGTCAATTCGACGAGAACTTCAGGATCTCCCCACTTGATCGTAATGCCGTCGGTCTCTTTCGGCGTGATCCAGCCGTACTCCCAGCACTCCATGAGGAAACCGATCCATGCGCCGCAGGAGACGGTGTCGATCCCCATGCGGTTTGCAATATCGTTGGCGACGGCGACGGCGCTCAGGTCTTCCATGAGCAGGTTCGTTCCCATCATGCCGATGGTTTCGTACTCGGGACCGTTGCCGTCGAGTACCGTTCCGTCCGGAAACTCGAAATGGATGTGACGATGACAGCCGACCGGACAGTTAATGCACGGGAGCGGTTTCACATTGAGATATTCGGTGTAGCGGGGAGCTCCCAGCAAGTAGGCCCCGTATTTATTCTCGTCTCCGCGCCAGTACTTGATAGGCACGTCGCCGATTTCTTCAAGCGGGACCATGACAACCGGAGTGCCGTGCTGGCGGAACCCCTCCCCCTGTTCGTGAAGGAGCTTGAAGATTTCCTTGGAGTACTCGGAAGCCTTCTCCTTGTCGAAGACGGGAACTTCCTTCGTCCCCCATGCGGCAACGGCCTTCAAGTTTTTCGAGCCCATGACCGCGCCCGCGCCTCCCCTGCCTGCGAAACTGTGCCCGTCACAGGTAATGCAGGCTATGGGATTGCCGATCTCCCCGGCGGGTCCGATATTGAGCGCGTTGATACGTTTGTCGCCCAGATCCTCCTTGATCAATTCGCCGGTCTCGACGGTGTCCTTCCCCCAGATGAAGGACGCGTCGCGGAACTCGACGGAATCGTCACGGAGCATCACGTAGACAGGACTGCTCGCCTTCCCTTCAAAAACAACGGCGTCATAGCCGCACTTCTTGAAGTAGGGCGCCCAGTGTCCGGTACCGGCCGACTCCAGGTACGTTCCGGTAAGAGGACCTTTGGTGATCACGCTCCACTTGCCGTTCCCCGGGAAATTCACCCCTTGGAACGGGCCGACGGAGAAAATCAGTTTGTTCTCCGGTGAAAAGGGATCCACGTTCGCCGGAGTTTCCTCCAGCAGAATCTTGGCTCCTAGCGCAGAGCCGCCCAGCAGCAGATCGAAGACC
>LVBO01000645.1 GCA_001604435.1 Synergistales bacterium Syner_01 | reverse complement strand
ACACTGACGCTCGTTCGAGTTAGATTACATAAACATCGGAGGTTGCGCAGTGCGTCGGTTGTCGTATTTCCTTGTTCCTCTTCTTCTGCTCCTTCTCTGGCAGGCGGGGTCCGTCCTCGCCTGGTGGAATCCGTTCCTCCTTCCCTCGCCGCGGGCGGTCGGTACGACGTTTCTCTCTCTGCTGCTGAACGGGACGCTGCTCCGGCATCTTCAGGCGAGCCTCGGGCGCGTTCTCGCGGGGACGGGGCTCGCCTTCGCGGCGGGCTTTCCTCTCGGCGTGCTCTTCGGCCTCTTCCCGCGCGCGACGGCCCCGTTCCTTCCGGTTCTGGACTTCTTCCGGCACACGCCGCCGCTGGCGCTGATTCCGCTGCTCATCCTCTGGCTGGGGATCGGGGAGGCGTCCAAGATCACGGTGATTTTGCTGGCATCCTTCTTCCCCGTCTTTCTGAACACCATCGGGGGCGTCGCGGCGTGCGACGGAAAGCTCCTCGAGGTGGGCAGGTCCTTCGGCCTCCCGCGGGCGGCGATCTTCCGCACGATTCTGCTTCCGTCGATCTTTCCGCACGTCCTCACGGGGGCGCGTCTCGCCCTCGGGTTCGGCTTCCGGGCGTTGATCGGCGCGGAGTTGGTGGCGGCGGCCTCCGGGCTGGGGTATCTGATTCACGACGCGGAGATGCTTTCGCGTTCCGACGCGGTGATCGTCGGGATACTGTCCATCGGCATCCTGGGGAGCCTGCTCGATCATATCGTGCTGCGGGCGAGCAACCGGATCGCGCCGTGGGCGTTTCAGGAGGACGAGCTTCATGGACGCTCTTGAGATCCGCAATCTCCGGAAAGAGTACGCGATGAACGGATCCGGTTTCGACGCGCTGAAGGGGGTCTCCCTCACTATTCCGGCGGGGATGTTCGCCGTTTTCGTCGGAAAGAGCGGCTGCGGCAAGACGACGCTGCTGCGCCTGGTCGCCGGGCTGGAAGAGCCGACGGAGGGAACGATCGGCGTGCGCGGCGGCGCCCGACCGAGAACGGGGATCGTCTTTCAGGAGCCCCGTCTCTTCCCGTGGCTGACCGTGGAGGAGAACATCGCCTTTCCGTGCCGGGGGAGGGGGAAGAAGCCCCCGGAGGAAACGCTCGCCGCCCTTATCGAGAGCCTCGGTCTGACGCCCTTCCGGCACGCGCGTCCGAGCCAGATCTCCGGCGGGATGGCGCAGCGGGCCTCTCTGGGACGGACTCTGCTCTACGATCCGGACACGATTTTGATGGACGAGCCCTTCTCGGCGCTGGACTACTTCACCCGCGCCGCGTTGCGGGAGGACCTGCTGCGCCTCCGGCGCGAGCGGAAAAAGACGGTGCTCTTCGTGACGCACGACGTGGACG
>LVBO01000644.1 GCA_001604435.1 Synergistales bacterium Syner_01 | reverse complement strand
AGCGCTCCCGCCAGAAGCAGCACGGTACGGACGACCGCCCAGCGGGCGGCGTTCACCTCCGCCATCGGGATGCCGGAGAAGTAGATGCCGACTACCTTTCCGTCCGGGCCCTCGATGGGGTCGTACGCGGTCACGTAGGGAGCGCCGAGGATATTCGCCGCACCGTGGTAGCTCGCTCCTCCGAGCACGACGGCGGCTATGGCGGGATCGAGTTTCGTTCCCACTACGCGCTTTCCGTCCTGTACGATGGTCGTCATCAGGCGCACGTCGCCTGCGAAGATGGTCATTTCCGCGCCGAACATTTCTTTCGCCTGCTCGACGAAGACTTCCCTCGAAAACGAGATTCCCGCCGAGAGGACCCCGACGACCGCACCGGAGACGTCCTTCAGTGGAACGCCGGTGCACACCGAGAGGGGAATCTGTGTCCCCGGCTCAATTGCGGTGGTAACCTCTCCCCTCAGCGCGCCCTTGACATTCGCCTGCCCGGCGAGCGAATCGCCCTTTTTGTCCGGTTCATGCAGCCTAACGACGACGTTTCCCTTCGCGTCGAGCACGGCGACAAAATCAAGATCGCTCTCCTTCCACATCGGGGTGAGCTTACGCAACAGGGAGTCGGCGTTCCCCGCCGCCACATCCTCGACAATATCCCCGTACCTTGCCAGGAAAAGGCCGACCACCCTGGTCTCCTCGCGTTTTGCCTCCAGGATGACCTCAAGGCCATGAACCGCAGCCTCGGATTTTTCCCTGGCATCCCGATCGAGGTAGTTCGAGAAGATCACAACGGCGGATCCTGCCGTTACCGCCACCAGAAGCAGCGCCAAAAGCGCCGTGCCTCCGCCGAGCTTCGCCATGAGCGAGAGACGCCTGCCGCGCCTCGTCCCTTCGCCTGCGCTCCGTCCGTTTGTTTTCACTTTTACCCCTCCGTTTTTCGACTTCGGACATCCGATCTTTTACACGTACCTCCTCGGGAACGATGCGCTCCGAAGGCGGCTCAGCCCCCTCTCTTCAAGGGGATCGCGAACATCGTTCCCCCGCCGTACGAAATTCCGCAGCGTTCCTCTTTCTCGAAAGACGGTTCACTACGGAGCAAATAGTTATGATCTTTGTCATGCTATTATTTTATCGGCAAAAAAAACGACATCACTCCAAAAAACAATAACGCATTCGATTCTTTCTCCCGTTGCGAGCAAATTCTTAATGGAAAGAATACCACTCCTCCTCTTTTTCGGCTAGAGCGGTTCGTTTCTCAATGATTTCTTCGGTCGCCCCGCACTGCGCAGGTCGTGCCGCCGGGCTGCGGCGAGCAAAAAAGAAACAATTCATAGAGATGTATTCAGGATGAGATCGTATTTTCCTGAAAGAAATTCCATGTTACAATTCTTCCGGACCAGAGCATTCGGGAAGGGAGAATCACAATGATCGCGACACCGATAACATTCCTTGCGGGAGAGGCGGAGCTTCGACGGAGCGCGCCGGAGGTTGTAAAAGCAGTAATCTTCGATCTCGACGGCACCCTGATCGACAGCGAGGAGAACCATTACGAAAGCGACAGGATTCTCCTCGCGCGGCGCGGGGTTTCGTTTTCACGGGAGGACAAGAAGGCCTTCGTCGGGAAGGACATCAGCGAGATGGTCCGGCGGATCAAGGCCAACTACGGCCTTGCGAGCGACGCGCAGAGCCTGATGGACGAGAAGAACGCCATCTACCGCTCTCTTGCGCTGAAATCCAGCCGCCTGTACCCCCCCATGAAAGTCGTCCTGGAGGAGTTCCGCAAGCGCAAGCTCCCGATGGCGATAGCGACCGGCTCCAACGCCTCCATCGCGGGGGAGATTCTGACGTCGCTCGGCGTACGCGACTTTTTCACCATGATCGTCTCCTCCTCCGAGGTGAAGAAAGGAAAACCCGAACCCGACATCTTCCTTGAAACGGCGCGCCGGATGGCCATCGATCCGAAGGAAGCCATCGTCTTCGAAGATACCCGGTTCGGCGTCGAAGCCGCTCTTCGCGCGGGAATGGCCTGCGTGGCCCTCCCCGCCCCGGAAGACGACGCCGACCACAAGCTTTTCCAACAGGCCGACTGCCTGATCAAGGGCGGCCCGGACGAGCTGGATCCGCAATCGTTCTTCTGGTGGTTCGACACCCTCGCAAAACTCTGATTCACGCTCCGCACCCCGTCAGCAGGGGCAACGCGCACATCTCCTCGGCAACTCTCCGCGTTGCCCCGCAGCTTCCGCGGAATACGAGCGCCGCTTCTCTCCGTCGAGCAAATATGAGTCTCATGATTCTCCCGTAGTCGAAAGCATCTGATACAATGCTTTTCGAACCTCCATGCTCAGGGCGGTGCGTAATTAGAGAAAGGAGATTCCGGGAGATGTCGAAGACACCGAACGCCTCTCACGATCCGCATTCCGCTGTTCCGGTCGTCAACGGGACGGAGCGCCGCGCATGGGGCACGTTTCTGTCGACGTTTCTTCAGACCATGGCGCCCGTCTTTTTCCTGATCCTCTTCCTTCTCGTCCTGCTCCTCTTTTTCTTTCTTCCCCTGCTCGAAGAAAGCTACCTTCACCAGAAGCGCCTGTCGTGCAAATATCTCATTCAAGTCCAGACGACCTACCTCGAAGCGCTCCATTCCGACGTCCTCAAGGGATTGATCTCCGCGGAGGAAGCGCAGGGGCGAGCCCTTCGCCGCCTTCGGACGCATCGCTTCGGAGACGCCGAAAAGGACTATTTCTGGGTTCTGGGCCCGGAACGGACGCTCGTCATGCACCCGTATCGCCCCGACCTGGAAGGCATCAGCCCCGACGAGGCGAAGGGGCCGGACGGGGAGCTGCTTCGAGGTCTCTTCGACGGTATCGAAGAGGCGGCGG
>LVBO01000643.1 GCA_001604435.1 Synergistales bacterium Syner_01 | reverse complement strand
GCCATGGCGTCCATGATGCTCACTTCGCAGACCTTCGATGTTCCGATAGGTATGGAGTTCTCGCCCAAGGCGCTGCATGGACTCTCTCACCGCGAGATCGGCGACCACTCCGACGCGGCGTCCTATCTTGTCGAAGTAGCGGAACCTATGCTCGACAGAATTCGCGGAATCACCGACGAAGAGCTCCTGATGTCGGGGAAGGACCGTTTTGTCATGAAGGCGGGGGAATACAAGCTGCTCTACTCTCCTATCGACGAAAACGGGTGGCCGGTGGAAAAAAGAACGGCACGGCACGTGACCACGCTCATGACAATTCTCCAAGTAAACAATATGCTCGCTCCGGAGAAAACGATCATCCTCGAAGGAATTCCGGACTATCGGCAGATACTGCACGACGGCCTTGGAGCATTTTTCCATAATCCTGGAGAAGCCCCTCGGGAGAGAGTCTTTTTCGATTGATCCCAACGGGGACACATTCTCTCCATTGAGAAAGACCTCTATGCGGAAGAGCGGAAGCCGACCGAGTCAAAGAGAAGAAACAGGCCTCCGCTCTTCCCCCGTTTTCAGGGCCATATCCCCCTGAATCGCATCGCATCGACGATTCTTCCCACCGCCTTGACATATGCGGCTTGTCGTATGCTGATTTTTTTTGTTTCAGCAATACCAAAAATTTCTAGAAATGAGTGCGAGAGACGTTCGTCGAGTTTTTGGTAAACATAATCCTCGGTCCAAAAATCTCCTGAACGTCCCTGAATCCACTCAAAACAGCTTACGATAACCCCCCCGGCGTTCGACAGTACATCGGGGAGTATCGTCACCCCTTTGTCAGAAAGGATTTTCTCCCCATCGGGCGTAATAGGGCCATTAGCGAGTTCAAGGATCACCGAAGCTTTTACTTCGGGAGCATTTCGACCATCGATGGCTCCTCCTAAAGCGGCGAGAATCAAGATATCCATGTCAAGTCCAAAAATCAGATCGGGGAAAAGTTCCTCACCATTTTTGAAACCTTTCAATGAACGAGTATCGTTTTTATACTGTCCGATTTCTTGAAATTTCAACCCCTTCGGATTATGAATCGCAGCGCCGCTATCAGACACGGCGACGACAGTAAGACCGAGATCCTGCTCTACGAATCTATGAGCCCGGGTACCAGCATTTCCATACCCTTGAATACCTACTTTCAGATCATTTCTTCCGAGCGATCCAAGCTTTGCGAGCCCTTCTCTAAGGACAAAGATGCCCCCTTTCCCCGTTGCATCCGCCCTTCCGAGAGACCCTCCCAAAACAGGAGGCTTTCCTGTATATGCGGAAGATTCGCTATACCCTTTTACTTTTTCGTAGGTGTCGAGGAACCATGACATTACTTGGGGGTTGGTGTAGACATCCGGGGCGGGTATATCGTAGTTTGTTCCGGTGAAGCGGGAAAGACCGAGGGCATACGCCCTGCTCATATTTTCTAGTTCGTTTCGCGACAACTCTCTGATGTCGATCGCTACGCCTCCCTTGCCTCCTCCGTAAGGAAGCCCAGCTATCGCGCATTTTATTGTCATCCAAGAAGAAAGAGCGACAACTTCATCCCTATCAACCGCTGCATGGTATCGAACTCCTCCCTTGTAGGGACCAAGCGCGTTATTGTGATGACTTCTCCACGCACTGACTACCTTTACTCCACCTCCGTCAAGACGTATCGGGAGAGAAAGTTCGAGCACTTCCTTTGGATGCCTGAGAATCTCCAGATATTCGGGTTCAACTGTTACATACGGTACAGCCTGCTCCAGCTGTTTCAAGAACATCTCCTGCGGATTCATATTCATCCCTCCAAAGTAAAGTTAGCAGCATTTCTCCAACTGGTCAACGACCTCTTTTCATTGAACTTTTCAACTCCACACAACATAGTACCATAATCACGGTCTTCTGAAAACTGCTAATAAAAAAATAAAGGCAATTGGAATCCCAATTGCCT
>LVBO01000142.1 GCA_001604435.1 Synergistales bacterium Syner_01 | reverse complement strand
TCTTTCTGGCTCGAGTATGCGTCAGAGATTTCTCCGTAGCCGCGACGACAACATCCGACTCCTCCATCGCTCCTGCAACGATCCGAAAGGGCTCTTCGCCGTTCTTCGCGAGCAGCGGTATGCGCAGAGCCAAAGAACGAGCTCCCAGCATCGTTCCCGCCTCGAAAAGACTTTCTCCGATGCGGAGCGTCGTTTCATCGTACACGACGAGTAGAGATTCCGTGGGCCGCAGGCCCATGTTATCCGTTAAAAGACGCTTCGCGACGGTTATGAAATCCATTCTTCTCAATCCTCCCGGGTCGATTTCATTCAAGCAGTTCCGCGACTGTCCGGGCCACGATTCCCCGCGCCAACACAACCGGCTTGCCCGTAATCTCCCTGACCAGCTTCCGCATCTCCCCCGTATAGCCGATACAGTCCATAACTATAATCTGCGCCCCCCACTCATCGAGAGCACGCGCAGCGTTCGCGGCCTGCTCCATTGCGTCGCTGTACGGGGAGGAGGGAACGGCGCGAACATCTTTCGCCAGAACACCCCACCTATGCTCCGATTGTTCGATCTGTTCCCCGGACGGCGTCAGAATACCCAGCCGCAACCCCTCCGCCACTGCCGCAACTGCATTGAACAGCACTTTCTGCGGACGGATAAGCAGACCTCCCGTTTCGAAACCGGGGAACTCCCCTGTGCACAACAACAGAACCAACTGTATGCCATTGTGAAAATGCTCGTCGATCTTCCGATGAATACGCGGTGTGATGTACCGCTCCGCAACCTGTACGGAGGCGCCGTCGGCGAGGCGCGTGACGAGAACATAATCCCCCTTCGAAGGAGCCATTCCGGCGATTTCCTCCCTCGAAAGCCCGTCGAGCGCCCCCGCCTCCACTATTTCGACATCGGTTCCTAAAATTTCGGCAATCTCGGGAATAACGTCCACTCGAGGCGATTGCCCTATCGTCACCGTACCGATACGCCTTTCCATGATCCTTCCTCCTCTGCGCAACCTCCGTAGATACACGCTAGATGCGTCGTCCTGTTGGGGCCGCAATGAATACACTCGGTCAGAGAAGACCGACTCCCGCTTTCTTCCGCCCCCTTCAGAGAAAGGACAAGCTTCAGAAGTTCCTTCAACCGCCGTGCGTCCCCCTCGACCACGAACGTCGACGCCCCCTCCGCGCCGCAAATACCGCCGCGCCCGACGAGCATGCAGCGATCTGCTCCCAGCGCGAGGAGAGCATCCATCTCCGAAAAAACCCTTCCCGGAACGGGGACGAGTCCTACCGCCATTCCCATTGCCCATGAAGAAGACTTCCGCCCCGCAAAGTGGCATGATTCCCTCACAGGGTAGGGAGAGAATTTCTCCAGCCCCGCTGCCACCATACAGAGAACCCCCTCCGACTCAAGCGACGGGATCACGCTCCCGGGTTCGCCGCACAAATCGCGTCCCGCCATCATTACGGCGTTCCCATCATGATCGACAAGGTTCGCGCCGCAGACGGCAACGTCGTCCGGCCCCATTTCTCTTCCTATCTCCGCCAGACGACCGTCCGCCTTTTCCGGTACGCCTTTCCGTAACAAAATCGAGTGCGCATCCTCGACATCGGAACTTCCCGACGAAACCGTACCGCGGGGGGTGATCCTCCCGGAAATACGCAGAGGCCGGCCGCACAGCTCTTCCGAAAGAGCGGAGACCGTAGTACCGCCCTTCAGCAGAATCAATCCTCCGTCGAGCGCTTTTCGTAGCGAGGGAAGAGAAGCGATTCCTTTGGCGATCAAGCGCTTTCCTTCCGATACAGTGAGCGTGAACTGACATTTCATAGTTTCTGCGGCTGCTTCCCGTTTTTTCCCATCGTCTGCAGATGCGTCATCGGACCGTAAAGTTCTACCAGACGCGAAAAATCTTTCTCGTTGAAGAACTTCGCCTTCCCTTCGCCAAAATACTTGGCAACCTCGACGACGAAACGAACCGCAAGTTCGATATCGACAATATGCGACGCTCCTGTGGCGCACCCGGGGACGGCCGATTCCGACGTCAGCGCGACGCCCACTACCGGAGCTTTCGTGGCGGTGCACGGCTGGAGAATGCTGTTCAAATGATACACGTCGTTCCCGTAGGGCGTTATGTCCTGCATGGTGATCGGAAGGACGACTGGAAGTTTCCCGGTAACGGAGGTCATCAATGATAGAAGGTCCTCGCTCACTCTGAGAATGTACCCTTCTTTTACCGTCGCGGAGATCGCGAACCCCTTATGATTGATTACCCTGTTCCCTCTCGTGGTATCGATGGACAGGACGGCGTCGAGTTCGTCGCTCATCTCCTCCCCGTTCGCGATCATCATATCGATCGGCGAATCCATAAACGGAACGGGATCGTGCGGACGAGTAGGGGCGTTCGGACATACGTGCGTCGAAACGAAGACGTCCCCTTCGAGACTGTCGCCGATACTCGCCATACGCCCCAACTTCATCGCCGTCGCGATCGCGGAGACGGCGCCGTCGCCGTCCGAAACAAGCCCGATCCTCTCCGGGCGCGCGCCGATCCCGCCGAGTCTTCCGACGATACCGAGCGTGGGGGCGACTCCTCCGCTGCGCTTCCCTTTCGCTCCCGGTATCCAGACCTTGACAAAATCCGTATGTCCTTTCGGTCCTCGAACGGTCTTCACCGTTATGTCGCGTTCTTTCACACCCGCTCCGACAAGAGCGGACTTGACCGATTCGCCGGACACCGAAGGGCTATCCAACATTTCATAGGCTTCCATTGCATATTTCATGGACATGATGAGAACCCCATCTCCTTTTTCATGTTCGAAGAACGCTTCCGATATACGGAAGAATCTCCTTTTCCACTACGGACTCGATGCTTCGCATCAGCTCCGCGCAGCGCATTCCCTCTCCCAGGATGAGTTTTTCCGAAGGCACATGGATCAGAAAGACATCCTGTCCTTTTCGCAGCTCCGCCGTCGTGACCGGAAGTCCGTCTTCCCCGCGGAGCGTCATGATAAGATCGGGGAAAGTCCCCAGGCGCTCTCCCCTTCGTTCCAGGGTCATAAACTCATTCCAGAACGTGGTCCCGCAGTCGCCTATCGCGATGATTCCCGAGTCGAAACCGCCCTTGGTGACTAGCTCCAGAGAGAACACCTCGCCCCTTGTCACGATAGTTCCTCCGAGATATTCTACGACTCGGGAGACAACCTGTTCTCCTCCTCCGTGCGCAGCGTTTAGCATGCGCTCGCCAAGTCGTATCGCCTGCTTGAGGGCTCCGCATGCGCCGTTCTTTTTCACGAAGGCCGCGTCGACGGGATTGCGCGCCACCGCCACAAGCCCTCCGGCTTTGTCCGCCGCCGCACGTACAAGGGCCGCCGTTGACTCCAGCGTTCCTTCAACATATATCTCGAGGTACGCCCCCTTCTCGGGGTTGCCTCCCGCCGCGGATTGACGAGAGACATAGTTCGGTTTTCTATGAAGCCCCATCGATCCCATCGTTCCGGTGGGATGCGCCCTGCCGTTGCAGAGGGCGTCTACTACGGGAAGCCCCATAAGAGCCGCGGGTATCCACCCGTTGGTGATCGAACTGCCGCCGCATTCGTTGGGTATAAATCCGCCCGGCTTCGGACAGCCGTTCTTGATGAGAAGATCGATTACACGCAGATAGCCCTCTTTTCCGACATGCGCTTCCTCCGCGGCAGGGGCTCCCACTGCGGAGGCTGTGATCAAAAGAGTATCCGCCGGGATATCGTCGACATCCACAAGTCGAACGTCTCCCAAGGAAAGAGCTTCCCGATAGTTTTTCCTTCCATTGGACATTCCTCCTCCTCCGCCGCCTCCGAGAACAGCGCCTCCCAGAATCGCGGCTTCGGCGATCGCTTCCGTGATAATCATTTCGGACATGCGGCAGCACTCCCCTCTTTCATTCCATAAGAGCCCGCACGACCGCGCCGGCCGATCGAACAGGGTCGACCACCGGCATCTTCAACGTCTCTCTCAGCAGTTGTGCGGCGCCGATGGTCGACATACCGGTACACCCTAAAAGGAGCGCCTTCGCGCCCGCCTTTTTTAGTTTCATTCCCGCCTCCAGCACCGACGACTTTCCCTTCGGCGTCATCAGGTCGAGAGTGGAAACAACCCCTTCCGGCACGATATTCGAAAGCAACCGCTCTCCCAGCACGATTTTCGCGCCTTCAGGAATCTCCGGAATGAGACCAAGCACTCCTGTCGGGACATCCAGAGATCGCGCAATAGACGCCGAGGCCCGGCCGGCTCCGATCACCGGGATATTCAGCAAGGCGGCTGCTTGGGTAACTCCGGGATCGCCGAAGCAACTTACGATCACAGCGTCCATACCATCCAACTCCATTGCTTGCGCGAGCAAAACCACTTTCGGAACGGCAAGCATCTCGGTTTCCTCGTCATAAACTCCCTCGGGCTGATCCGGTATGCAAACGGAACATACATCCAGTCCGGGGAATCGTTCCATGATGATCTCGCCGTGCAATCCGAGCAACTTCATATCAGTCGTGGAAAGCACGCGGATCAGTCCGACCCGTCTTCTTCCCGTCATTAGCCGAACGTCCGTACGAGCGCGTTCACGAAACCGTAGATCCCGTCGCCGGCGACGAAACCACCGCCATAGATCTCCAGTTCCGACTTGTACTTTCTTTCCAAGGGCCAACGAATCAACAGCGCAACAAGCAGACCGACTCCGTAGATCGGGTTGTTGATCAGTAAACCCGTCGCGAAAAGGATTCCGACGGCTCGCCTTGCTCCGCCCACAAACTGAAGCGCTGCGCCGAAAACGCTTGCAACAATCAACTGTCTTAAAATTTCAGGATGCAGTCCCGCTTTCACTGTAGCAGCAAACACTCGACTGACGGGAGGAATCATATCCAGCTTGAAGTGCATCCGCATCAACAGCCCGGTTACAACAACAGCGACGACCCCGCCGATGACCTCCGAGATCATCTGTTGACGACGTCCGTCGATTTCATACTCGGGGTTGGCCCCCCGACCGCGGATTATCCATCCCGTTTTGAGATCGTATCCCATATCGGCGAAACATGGCCCCGTGCTTGCGACATATCCGGTAAGAAGGACAAGCGCGTGGGAAGGGAAGTGCATGAAGATACCAAGACTGAGGAAGATGATTGAAACTGCGAAACCGGGGAACCAGCCGGAGTGCATCGCCGACAATCCGACGAGAACGGGCGCGACGGTTGCGGAGAACGTACACCATACAATCCAGAGGAACAATTTTTCGATAGACATCTCCGTCCAGATTCCGCTCAGAACGGCCAAAGAGATCGCCCCCGCCGCAAAGAGGAGAACATGGTAGGAGAGAGTCTTCTTCAACAAGGCCGCGGAGACTGCGTACCGCTCGACAACGCCGCTCGTCGAAGCCCCTTTCTTGTCTTTGAAAATGATCATCAACGCCTGCACGAGAGTAATTGCGCCCGCGCCGATCATAAAACCGTGTGGAATATAAGTCTTCCCGAGATCGACGGGAAGACTTGCAAACCCCATGCTCTCCGCAATGGGAGCAATCCAGGTCGAAATAACGGGGAAGTAACCTCGAACGATGAGTCCGATCGCAAGCGCAATCATCGCCGTCACATTCGCGATGAACGCGATACCGACACCCGCCATCGGAAGTCCTCCTATACCCAGTGTCGGAAACGCGAAAAGCCGGCTGCTTCCCACCGCGCCAAGAATGATTGCGATGAGAAGACTGCGGCCCTTCTTTCCACCTTCGTCGCCCGCGATCAGCGCCTGCGCCGTCGCAACACCGGGAGGCCAGGAACCGGCGGCCGGGAAAAGTTCGGAATCGAATGTCCGGTACACAAGATGCATACCGATCAGAGTGGCTATACCGGCTCCCAGCAGCATGGGGAAGAGGAGCGACAACTCTCCGTACGCGTAAAAAATGGAGACCGAAAGGAGCGTACAATTGGCGGCCGCGAAGCCGGCGCCGGAGGTCATCGTTTGCACCAGATTTTGTCGGTCCAGCGAACGGAACGATTTCATCCCCTCGATGGGCATACGCGCCAAAAGCATCGCAAGAAGGGCGCCGATGATCGAAGTATTCGGCGTGACGCCTATCCGAGAGATTATCTGCATACAGATGACCGCCGAAGCGGCGGATACCAAGATACTAAGAACTATCGTCCTGATTTCAAGCGCTTTGACATGTTCCTTTCGCACCTCCATAACATATCCTCCTCATGATAGAAAATTTGAAGATAAGGATACGATATGAAGAGTTCAGCAATACAAGACTTTCCGCCTATTGGCGAGCACAAAAGCGCGGATTTCAATTTGTGCAGGGTGCACAGTGCGCAAAGTAGATCATAAGCGCGAGGAACAGTCTATGAAAGGCCACTCCGTTTAAACTATTCTCCGGAAGCAGACGGCGGATTTTTGCCAAGCGATAACGAAGCGAGTTGCGGTGAAGATGGAGCCTCTGGGCGGTTTTGGCGTGATCGCAATCGCACAGCATAAACATCCACAACGTTTGCAGCAACGAGGCTCTATTCGCGGAATCGTATTCGATGACAGGGCTCAGCAGCCGCAGTGCGTTTTCTTTCAGGAGACCGCTGCTCTCGCCTTGGAGGAAAGGGAAAAACACCTCCAACTCCGCTTTCGAGTACGCTCCCTCGGGTGATGCGAAAATTTTCAATAGACGCCTGCACAATTTCGCTTCTTCATATGAAGAACGGATTTCCTCAAGCGAATATTCGCCGCCCGAGGTAACAAATGTCCCCTTAGGGAAGAACTTCACCGCTTTCGAAAAGTCATGTTCTTCAAGAACGAAAGGACGAGAAAGAATAAGAGTCTCGGACGACGTCCTCACTACGGCGAAAAGATCTCCTTCGCTTTGGACTATCCCGGCGATGACGCTGGTAAGAACCGCAGTCTCGGAGGGGGTCCCGGCTATCATCAGAACTACCCCCTTACTCGAGCGCGAGATCCCGGCCGCCTCGAAGGTTGCTAGAGCGTCTTCGTACGATTCGCAAAAAAGAAGTTTGGACAAACTCTCGGATAGATCGGAGAAATCCGGATCCCTTTCTTCATCCTTCAAAATCGCCTCGGTAACCGAGCGAATTGCGTGAGTGTATCGAAGCTCCAACGGCAGAAGGATCACCGGCATGTTGAATTTGTCGGCGTATTCGCCGAACTCGCGGGGCAGTTCGTCGAGAAAACGACCGAGCTTGATACCAAGCCCCGCAGCCCGGCTCCTTACAAGGCTCTCAAGGAAAAACATCAACGATCTCTTTTCTTTATGAAAAGCGTACGCCGTCGTCAGAATAAAAACGCCGGGATCAAGCCATAATGAAGGATCCGGAACTTCCGCGATATCGATACATCGTACAGGATGGTCGACTCCCTTTTCTCCGGCTAAAATTTCGCTTCCCTGAAACACCGGCAGGTCGAACAGCTGCCTGACGGTAATCATTATGCATCCCCCCGCACTAAAAGCGACTTCACAGCCTTTCGCTCACTCCAGCGGCTTGTCGAAGCGTTTTCCGAACGCGTCGTTCCGTTTCAGCTCCCTGTCCCAGAAAAAAAAGTTCGCCAGCGGCAAAACGAGCGGCGCCAACAGCGCGGGAAGGCGCTTCGGCCCTGCGAGCTTCGCAAGGATCGCCTCGTCGAGAACAGCGTTCGCAGCATACCCTCTGCCGAGCATCCGGTAGCGTTCGAACATCTTTCCGCCGCTCTTCGATCCGCGCACACGGTCCCGCGCCCCCTCGCCGCCGCCCATCCTGATGACTCCGTCGCAAGGGGCGCCGAGGCGTTTCGCCAGTTTTTCGAGGTACGCCTTCATCGGCCGAGTATGCGTTTCCTCCGGAAATCCCGACTGAATAAGAAAGAGCATTCTGGTCGACGAACAGCGCCCCTTGTAGGCGGCGATCTCCTCGATGAAGGATTTCGCGATCGCGGGCATCGCGTCCACGTAGATCGGGAAGGCGATCAGCGCGACGCAAGGTTCCCCGAAAACCTCCGAAGCCAGCCGGAATTCACCGGGATCCGAAATGAAATACTCACGCACTTCGTTCTGCCCATAAGGGCCTTCCGTTTCAAGAAATCCCTCCGCAAAAGCTCCTGCAAGCACCCTGGTGTTGCTCCTCTTGCCGCGCGGAGAACAGTTAAAGATGTTCAATCGCATGGCGCACCTCCTCCGGACTTGTCGCTCAAGGGCCGGGCGAACAGAAAACGCGTGTGCCCGTTGCGGGCGAAGCGCTCGAACGCCGTGGACACGATCCGGAGATCCTCCGCGTCCGTATCTTCCTCCGGCTCGTACAGAAACGCCAGCTTCGGCATGGAACGACCGTAGCGAAGAGGGTGACGGCACTCCCCGTCCGCCAGCTCGATGTACGGCAGAGCAAGCGGGATGACACGGTCGATCGCCGTCTTCAGAAGCGCGGAGTAAAAACCCGCGATCATGGGAGAGGCGAAAACGGCAACATCCGATTTCAGAAACGAACACAGCAGCTCGACGTGATCATCCTGAAAGATACATGTTCCGGGCGTGCGTATCCAGCACGCAAAACAGCCGATGCAGGAATGAATCGCCTTACCCCGGAGACAGAAGCTCGTGACATCGTGCCCCCCAACAGCGTGCTCCATCGCCGCAAGACGCTCGCCGAAAACGTCGTCTTCCGCGCTTGGATTCCCGTCGACAAACAAGATCCTCAATACACACCACCTCGCCATCCTCGAAATCCCGGACCGATCGCCGGAGCAGGCATTCCGGCGTCACCCGGCATGAACGTTGGACCCTCTCCCCGCGCACTCTTTTCCCGGGGACAAGGAAGTGTCATTATAATACACGCGCTTCGCCTCGAATACAGTTCTCTGATACAATACTACAGAATTCTTTTTTTGCGCGACACAAAAACACGTATGGACGTTTTTTCCGGGAAGCACAACGGATACGCGAAGCCGTCCACGTCTCCGCATCGCCGATAGGGGGAAATCCGCGTGAAAAAAACATTCTTTCTCCTCGTATGTTTCTTTCTCTTCAGCCCGTTCTCCGCAGCTGCGGAGCAGACCCGCCGCGCGTTTTCCGGCGAGTTCATCCCCGCAAGCAACGGAGAGAGGCTGCTCGCGCTTCTGGTCTCGCTCACCGATCCGGACTCCCTGGAACTGGAAATGGATGCGCCTCCAGACGACGACGGCGCGGTCCGGGCCGTTTTTCTTTCTCTCCACGGCGGCTCTCTCGGAGGTTTGCGCATCGAACGGTTGAACATCGAGTCGGCGTTCGTACAGCTCAATCCCCCCTCGGAGTGGATTCGCGGCGCCCGGCGCTCCTTCCGGGTGCTCGACGCGCTGCGGAGCAACTTCGAACTCATGATCGACGAACGGGATATCCTGGAAACCCTGAAGACATACGCTTCCGGGAGTTGGAGCCGAATCTCCGCGGAGCTGGCGTCGGGGGTGTTTTCCGTTCAGGGGCGCTACCGGCCCGGAACAACGGGCTTCTCCCTTCTTGCGGGAATAACGACGAGGCTCGAACTCCGAGGCGGGAAGCGCGTTATGCTGAAAAGTCCGGAGATACGCATCAACGGCGAGGACAAAACGGTTCTTTTTCAAAGAGACATCGACCGGCTTCAACCCATCATCGACTTCGACGGCTTTCTTCTCCCGCTGACGATCTCGCGCCTCTCCGTCGGCGAAGGGAAGCTCCTTGCGTCGACCGCAACGCCCCCGCGGCCTGTGGGAGGAATACGCTACAGCTACGTCCGCAACCGGGAACACCCCTTTTCCACATACTTCCCGGAGTCGTTCACCATTCCCGCCGATCAGTTCAGGAACGGAGATATCGTGTTCGTCGGAGGGAAAACGTGGCGGAGCAAGATCGTCAATCTTCTGGAGGACGGAACGGACGTCTTTTCACATACGGGCATCGTCAGAATGATCGACGGCGTCCCGTTCATCGTCCACGCATCTCCCGACGCCGAACAGGTGCAGATGGAAAGCACGGCGGCGTTTCTCTCCCCTGAAAAGGTGGACAGGGCGAGCATGTATCGCGTGAAGGGAAATCCCGGCGCCGCCGAAAAAGCGAGCAGGAAAGCCCTGGAGTACTACGAAGCGCGCGTGCCGTTCGACACCGCGTTCGACGACGGAGACCGCGGCAGGCTTTACTGCACCGAGCTTATTTGGAGAGCGTACGCACACGCGGGCGTCGACCTGGCGGACGGACTCTGGTACCGCCTGTACAACCCGGTGCTCACCGGCAGACTGCTCCTCCCGAACAGTCTGAGTCGCAGCCCTCTGCTCGAAGAAACGGCGATACTGCGGTAAAAAGAGCATACGCCGGCGGATCAAGACTCCGGGCGAACCGCCTTGAAAGCGGGAAGAACGAGGTACCCTCCCTACGTTTTTACCGCGCCGATGTTTCCGCGTGCTTCTTCCAGAACTCCAGCGGATTGACCGCGCCTCCGCCCGTGCGTATCTCGAAATGAAGGTGCGGCCCCGTCGCCCTTCCCGTCTCGCCGACCGCGGCGATCACCTGTCCTTGATGCACCTTCCTCCCTCGCTTGACGTGAAGGCGGGAGCAGTGAGCGTATAAGGAGGAGCTTTTCGCATCGTGCTGGATGATGATCGCGTTCCCGTACCCTCCCCGCGGACCGGAGAAAATCACCGTTCCCGCTTTGGCCGCTCGAATAGGGGCTCCGTGAGGAACATGAATATCCACGCCCATATGGTAATCCGCCTCCTTGGTGATCGGGTGCGTCCTCTGTCCGAAGCGGCTTGTCACCGTTCCGGGCACGAACAGAGGCCATAAAAACCCCAACTTCGCGATCCCCTGAGAAACGGAGACCTCGGAAGCATTCGGGGTTTTTTCCTGCGGCAGGGAAGATGCGGCGATACAAGGAACGCACACGCAGGACACCGCCGTCGCGAGCATAATCAGCATACGGAATACACCATTTCTCCACCAATACATCATAAGCGATCCTCTCGATCCTCTCGTTTCTCTTGAGACGCTCCGACGCCCTCAAAGGAAGCGTAGCGGAACCGTTTCTGTATTGTACCGCCTTTGCGGGGAAAACTCATCGTCGCGTACCATCATAAAGGAGGAATTCCGGTCCGGGATTCCGATTATCGGCATCAAAGCTTGAGAGAGCCGGTACTTGCGGTACCATTGAGTATGCCCCTTCCGAATCGCCTTGCCGTACATGTTCGGTCAGGACTGCCGGAGCCGGAGGATGTACAAACTGAAAACGATACGCGATCCGGAGGCTGAAGCTGCTTTTTAGAAAGCAAAACGCCTGCGCAATTTTTTCGCTTTGCTTTGTTCAAATACTAAGTCTTTTTCATTCACCCTCCCCCCCTTGTCAAACGCCGGATTTCTGGTATCATGTACCCCGCACACGAGAAAATGCGCGTGCTCGAAGTTGGGGAATCGTCCAATGGCAGGACGCCTGACTCTGGATCAGGTAATCTTGGTTCGAATCCAGGTTCCCCAGCCAAGCAAGATAGTGGCCCCATCGACTAGTGGCCTAGGTCGTAACCCTCTCAAGGTTAAAACACGGGTTCGAATCCCGTTGGGGCTACCAAAATAAACCGTACTAATGTGCGGCGTTATACATTGAAAGACCGCTGAATCGAGCGGTCTTTTTTTATTCTTCTTCGCTGAAAACGCCGATTCGGCATTGAGCTTCTCGCGCACTGATGTTAGGATAGTGCAATCAACCGAACATATTTTTTACATAATCGAGGTGCTTTCCAACATGGTATTTTGTTTCATGAACGGGGTGTTTCTGGATGGGGACCAGGCGGCACTTCCCGTTTCCGACCTCGCGCTGCAGCGCGGCGTGGCGGTTTTCGACAGCGTGCGAAGCTACGGCGGTCGTCCTTTTGCTCTTTCCGCCCATCTGGAAAGATTTTCGAACTCGGCGCGGCTTTCGCGCATCGCGATGCCGCTCTCTTCGGACGAGATAGGGGATATCGTCCGGGAGGGGTTGTCGCGTTTCGAGGGGGACGCGCTCGCGAAGATCTTCCTGACCGGCGGGGACGTCGAAGAGTACGGTTCGTTTCCTTCGCCGCGTTTTCTGGCGATCTTCTCGCCCGTCGCTCCCGTGCCCGAGGAGTTCTTCACGAAAGGAGTCGCGCTCTCCCTTCTTCCGGAAGCGCGGCAGCTGTTCAGGGTAAAATCCATCAATTACATGAACGCGTATAAAAACCACCTTCCGGGGACGTTCGAGGCGCTCCACTGCGCGGACGGAGAGATCACGGAATCCGCCACGAGCAGCTTCTTCGGCGTTGCGATGGACAACCTGATCACGGCGCCGGACCATCGAGTGCTTCGAGGCATCACGAGGGAGGTCGTCATCGGCCTCGCCAGGGAAGAAGGGCTCAACGTCGAGTACCGCTGCATGAAGCTCGACGAGCTGCCCGATCTGACGGAGGCGTTCATCACCGGAAGCGTGAAAGAGGTGACGCCCGTAACCAAAGTGGGCGACACCGTCATCGGGAACGGAAACCCCGGGCCGGTCACACGGCGCGTCTACGAACTCTTCAAAGAACATCTTCCTCGCCATCTTGGATAAAGCGGCTGGTGTATAATGATTTTTAGAGTACATCCTGTCAGGAAGGGGGACTGCGGCCTATGGGAAACGGACTGTATCTTTTCGTCGCGCTGGCGGCGGGAATCGTTGTGTATGCCGTCTACATCTACAATACCCTTGTGCGCAGAAAGGCGAGCGTCGAGAACGGATGGAGCCAGATCGACGTCCAGTTGAAACGGCGGTACGACCTGATCCCGAACCTTGTGGAGACGGTGAAGGGGTACGCGACGCATGAGAGGGAAGTATTCGAACGCATCGCCGCTTTACGGAGCGCCGCGCTTTCGGCGACCTCTCCAGAACAGGCCGCTCCGCTGCAGAATCAGCTGACGGGCGCGTTGAAATCTCTTTTCGCCGTCTCGGAGAACTACCCCGAGCTGAAGGCGAACCGGAACTTTCTCGCGCTTCAGGAGGAGCTGGCCTCGACGGAGAACAAGATCGCGTTCGCCCGCCAGTACTACAACGACGCCGTCAAGGCCTTCAACATCGCTATCGACGTCTTCCCGAACAATCTGATCTCGCGGCGGCTGGGGTACGAACCGCGCTCCATGTGGGCGGCCGAGGACGCTTCCGAGTTGCAGTCCGTTCAGGTTTCGTGGAGGTGAAAATATGGTCAGCTTCGAGGGGCTTATCGAGCATAACAAGCGTCTGAGCTATCTTCTCTTCTTTTTGCTTCTGCTGCTGCTCGGCGGGCTGGGCGCCTCCGTCGGCGTCTGGTGGGGAGGCGAGTGGTACACGGGGCTTATCGTCGCCTCGGCGGTCGCGGTGATCTATTTTCTGATCTCGTGGTATGCGGGCGCGTCCATGATCCTCTCGATGAGCGGCGCGAGGGAGATTCGTCACGAAGACGCCCCGCAGCTCTGGAACGTCGTGGAGGAGCTCTCCATCGCAGCCGGTCTCCCGATGCCGAAGGTGTACATGATCGAGGACGGCGCGATGAACGCCTTCGCGACTGGACGCGATCCGCAGCACGCGAGCGTGGCGATCACGCGCGGACTGATGGAAAAGCTGAATCGCGAGGAGCTTCAGGCAGTCATGGCGCACGAGATGTCGCACGTGCGGAATTACGACATCCGCTTCGCGATGCTGATGGCGGTGATGGTCGGTTCGATCGTGCTTATCTGCGATGTGGTCATGCGCAGCGTCTTCTTCGGACGACGCCGCAGCAGCCGTTCAAGCGACGGGGGGAAGGGACAGGCGGTGATGGCGGTCGTGGCGCTCGTGCTCGCGATTCTGGCGCCGCTCTTGGCCTCGATCATCCAGCTCGCGGTCAGCCGTCAGCGGGAGTACCTCGCGGACGCCTCGGCGGTCGAGCTGACGCGGAACCCTGCGGGGTTGGCGTCAGCCCTGAGAAAGTTGACGAGCGACCCGAACGAACTCGAAGGCGCCAGCCGGGGGACGCAGCATCTGTACATCGTCAACCCCCTCAGGAAGAATAAAAAAGGAAGGGACAGTCTCTTCAGCACGCACCCGTCACTGGAATCCAGAATCGAACGCATCGAAGGACTGTCGGTCGCACGAGCATGACGTTGGTTCGCAAGCGCTTTCTCGTCATGGGAACGGTACAGGGCGTCGGGTTCCGCCACTCAGCGGCGAGGATGGCGCTCAAACTCGGCGTGACCGGATGGGTCCGGAATCTGCCCGACGGCGCGGTCGAAGTGCACGCGCAGGGCGAGCGGGAGGCGATGGAAAAGATGGAGCGGTGGCTCCGCAAGGGGCCGTCGACAGCCGCCGTCGCCCGACTGGTCGTGCTGGAGACGCCGCCGAAGGAAGACGAAAGCACGTTCGCTATTCGTCATCACTAAAACTCGCACCGTGCGGTTCGGAGGTTTGTATTCGTTCTCATGACAGCGTTTCTTCTGCTTTTTTCGGTCGGCGCCGCCGGCTGCCTGATCTTTAAAAGACTCTCTCTGCCTGTTCCGGCGATCCTCGGTTCGCTCTTCTTCGCGAGCGCCCTCAACCTGGCGGGCTTTTTCCCCGAGACGCATCTGCAGTGGATCTCCCGCTACAGCAATCTTGTGATCGGCTGCTATGTCGGCTTGCGGGTAAACAGAAAATCGCTCGCATTTCTCCGCGAGCTTCCCGTCCCGGCCCTCGTCGTCTCTCTGAGCATGCTCATTCTCTCTCTGCTGGGAGGCGGCGCGCTGTACATGATGAGCGACCTCTCCCCGCAGACGGCGTTCCTCGGCTCGACGGCGGGAGGGATTGCGGAGATGGCGCTTCTCTCCATGTCGCTTGGCGCGGACGTCGCAAGCGTGACGCTGCTCCAGGTATTCCGCCTGCTCTCGGCGATCCTGATCACTCCGGTAGTCTGCCGCGTATGGACGAAGCGCTTCGGCCGTCGCGAGCGGAGCCGTTTTCCGTCGCCGTCGCCGCTGCGTGTGGAGCCGCCCGTTGCCGAAGACGGCGAGCCTGCTCCGCTCGGACCGGTTGCGGCCCCCTCGGCGAAGGGGTATGTGGTGCTGCTCGCCGCGGCGCTTGCCGGAGGCATTACGGGGTACGTTCTTCGGCTGCCTGTCGGCATCCTCACAGGCGCGATGTTCGCGGTTGCGGCGGTGAATCTTCTCCGCGGAGAGCTTCCGCCGATGCCTTCTATACTGCGGACGGTCGCCCAGATCGGCATCGGCATCATCATCGCCTCCAACATCACCATCCCTACTCTGCACCAGTTCGGCATGCTCTGGTTGCCTGTCGTCGCGCTCACCGCGATCATGCTTCTCTGCAGCATCCTCCTCGGAGTGCTTCTCCACAGGATGACGGGGTGGGACTACCCCACCTGCCTTCTCTCCTCCTCGCTTGGAGGACTCTCGCAGATGTCCATCATCTCGGAGGAGATGGGCGCCGATCCGTTGAAGGTGAGCATTCTGCAGACCGTCAGGCTGCTGAGCATTCTGATGGTGCTCCCCTTCCTCTTCGCCGTCATCTTCTGAGGACTGAATTCAACCGGCGGCAGGACATTCGCAAGGAACAAAGAACGTCGTTTTCGATCAACGTGCATGTATCGCCGAAGACCTCGTCACGAGATTCGAATGTACGGTATCGAGAAGCTGAACACGCTCCCCTTCCCCTCTTCGGAAACAACCCGAATGCGCCCTCCAAGCGCCTCCACATTGGCCTTCGCGATGGTGAGCCCCAGTCCGGAGCCTTCGTACGGCCGGGTGCTGCTCTGATCGGCCTGCATAAAACGCTCGAAGACGGCGCCCAGTCGATGCTCCGGAATTCCGATCCCTGTATCCTTCACATAGAAAATCAGATTCTGCCCTTCGAGGCGATTGCCGAACTCCACGCCTCCCTTGCACGTGAACTTGACCGCATTGCCCAAAAGATTGGACAGCGTGCTGTACAGCTTGTTCTTGTCGGTACGGATGATCGCGGCGTCGCCGACGAGATATTCGGCCGGCGTCAGTCCGATACCCTTTTCCTGAGCTTGCAGGCTGAACAAATCCCGATGATAGCGCATCATCTGTTCGACATCGACTTCCTCGATATGGAGAGAAACCTCCCCGGACTCTATTCTCGATATTTCGATGATGTCGTTGATCGTGTTTAAAAGTCTTTGACCGCTGAAGTTGACTATCCGGATATATTCGCTCCGCTCATCCTCGTCGAGGGCGGGTTCGTCCAACAGACCGAGGAAGCCGAGAATGCCGTTCATCGGTGTTCGAATTTCGTGCGACATGTTCTGCAAAAATGCCGTTTTCAGGCGATCGCTCTCCTCCGCTCGTTCCTTGGCCCGCACGAGCGACTCGATCAGCTGTTTCTTCTCAGTAATGTCGTCCTTGATCGCGATGAAATGCGATATCGACATTCCTTCATCGTGAATCGGCGAGATGACGACGTTCTCCCAGAAAAGTTCGCCGCTCTTCTTTCGGGACCGCACCTCTCCCCTCCAAGTGCGCCCCGAAAGGAGCGTCTTCCATACATCCTCGTGGAACAGCTCTCCGTGCTCCTCCGATCTGAGCGCCCGGACATGCCGTCCGGTCACTTCGTCAGCCGAATAGCCTGTCGAAAGCGAGAATGCGGGGTTGACATACTCTATCCTCTGCTCGGCATCGGTGATGATGATGCTGCCCGAATTCTGTTCCACGGCCCTTCCGAGAAGACGCACCTGGCGCTGCGCGGACTTGCGGGAAGTTATGTCGTTGACGATGCAAAACAAAATAGGCTTCTCCCCCGCCGATATCCTGCTGGTGAAGACCTCCACGTCGCGTATGCCCCCGTCCGCCAGGCGATGTCTGAACTCGAAGTACGAATGCTCCCCGGCGGCCGCTTTTTGAATCTCCCGCAAAGAACTCTCGCCCAACAGATTGATATCCTGACTTCGCATCCGCAGCAGCTCTTCTCTGGACCATCCGTAAAACGCAACGCATGCCTTGTTCACGTCAAGGAAACGGCCTGTGGAAGGATCGACGATGAACATGACGGAGAGATTTTCCTCGAAGATGCAGCGAAAGCGCTCTTCGCTCTCCCGGAGAGATGCCTGGGCTTCTTTCCGCCATGTGATGTCGCGAACAAAGACAAGCGCCCCCGTCTTCCCCTTGTAGAGGAAAGGTTCCCCTGTCGTTTCCACCCATACCCCGCTCATATCCGTCCGCAGCATCCGCTGTTCCATGGAGTCACGCACTGGCTGCCGATCTTCGTTCAGTCTGCGGATACGACCGCGGACCGCGTCGTGAAAGAGCGGATCGACATGCTCCAGAACAGGCGTTCCCAGAAGCTCCTCCTGCGACGAGGCTCCGAAAAGGCGGCATGCCGCAGGATTCAGATACGCGAACTTTCCTTCGGTCTGGATGAAAATCGCATCCGGGGCATTTTCCACAATGCTTCGAAACTTTGCCTCACTTTCCTGCTGCATGAACTCCGCGTGTTTGACTGCGCTGATGTCCTCGGTAAAGACAACGATCCCCTGGATTTTCGAACTGCCCGCATACCATGGGCGGGCCTCCCACCGAAGCCACTGCACCCGGCCATCCGCTCTTTCAAAGGGATCGTCATCGCCCTTGACGACCTCGCCCGAGAGCGCACGACGATGTATCTCTTTCCATTTTTCGTCGATTTCGGGAAACACCTCGTAATCGGAAACCCCGATGATATCCCGTTCACCCAGTTCGTAGTCGTTCATCCAGCGTCTGCTGACCGCAAGGTAGCGCAGTTGGCGGTCGAACATCGCCAGAGCCGCGGGAGCGTGTTCGATGAACAGCTTCAAGCGGGCCTCGCTCTCCCGTAAAGCTTCTTCCGCCCGTCTCCTCTCGGAAATATCAAGGATCGTGGCGATGAAGAAGAGCGGCTCCCCCTCTTCATTCCGTCTGAGGGTCAAACTGACGTCCCCCCAAACATAGGAGCCGTTCTTATGGATATACCTTTTGATATAGCGTACCGCACCGCTTTCTCCGCCGAGAAGCGCCTCAAGCCTGTTTCTGCTGTACTCGATGTCCTCCGGAGCCGTAAGCCCTTCCCAAAAAGAAGAAGGACAATCGTTCTCCGAATAGCCCAACATCTCCCGGAACGCTCTGTTGATAGTTATCTCTCCCGTGAGCAACTTGATCGACTGCGCGACGCCGGAGGACTCGAACGCCGCCCTGAAACAGTCTTCGACTCCGACGAACGCACACCCTCTCCGTAATGCGCGCTCCAGATCGGCGACACGCAACCGGAGCGCTTCAAGTTCTTCTTTCTCCCGCCGCATCCTTCCCGCCTCCTCCTTTCTCCTCGCAGTAGCGCTTCACCATATTCAGCAGGAAGGTCCTGTCGACGGGCTTGACGAGGTAGTCGTCGCAGCCGGCCTCCAGCGCTTTTTGGCGATCATCGGGAAATGCATACGCGCTCTGCGCGATGATTGGAATGTCTTTATCGATGCGCCTGATTCTCCGCGTGGCCTCGAAGCCGTTCATCCGCGGCATCTTGAGATCCATGAGGACGAGCGCCAGGCCGGGATGTTCGCTCGCGGCGCGCAGCGCCTCCTCCCCGTCGACGGCGTGCAGCAGGGCGTACCCTGCTTTTTTCAACACCGATTCCATAAAGCGGAAGCTGATCGGATCGTCCTCGGCAATCAGGATGAGAGGGCCTTCTTCGTTCTTATCCGATCCTGGCGCCTCGGGAACGGAGGCCTCCGGGGAGAGCGGTAGGTACGGTATAGAAAAACTGAACAGACTCCCCTTCCCCGGTTCGGAACTAACCCGTATCCTTCCGCCGAGGGATTCTACGTTGGCCTTCGCGATCGTGAGCCCCAGTCCGCACCCTTCGTACGGCCGGGCGATGCTCGAATCGGCTTGCATGAACCGCTCGAAGATCACCTTGGTGCGGTCCTCGGGAATTCCCGCGCCGCTGTCGCGCACATAGAAGGCCAGTTCGGAGCCTTCGATCCGGTTGCCGAACTCCACGCCCCCCTTGCTGGTGAACTTTATCGCGTTTCCCAGAAGACTGTTCAAAATACTGTCCAGTTTGTTCTTGTCGGTGCGAAGCAGCGCATCCTCTCCGCGAACGTGTTCCGCCAGCGTAAGAAAAAGCCGCTTCTCCTCCGCCTGCGGCTCGAAGAAGTTGAAATGAAAGCGCATGACCTGCTCGACGTCGACGCTTTCCATGCGCACATCCGTTCGCCCCGCCTCGATCCTGGACAATTCGATGATGTCGTTGATCGTGCTCAAGAGCCTTCGTCCGCTCTGGTTGACGATACGGACGTATTCGCTCCGTTCGTCGTCTTCAAGCGCAGGCATCTCGAGCAACCGGAGAAAGCCGAGGATACCGTTCATCGGCGTTCGTATCTCGTGCGAAATATTCTGGAGGAACGCCGTTTTCAGCCGGTCGCTCTCACGGAGGGCTTCTTCCGCCTGCTTTCGCCAGGTGATATCTCGGGCGAAGCCGAGCGCCCCGTGTTTTCCCTGGTAGAAAATGGGCTCCCCGCTGGTTTCCACCCAGACTTCGCTCATATCCATCCGGAGGAAACGCAACTCGACGCGTTCGCGCAGCGAACGGCGTTCTTCGTTCAAATACCTCATTCTCTCCTCGACCACCTGATGATACTGAGGGTGGATGCGGTCCAAAACAAGCGTCCCTTTCAGTTCGTCCGCCGAAGCGGCGCCGAAGAGTCGGCATGCGGCAGGGTTCAAGTAGGCGAATCTTCTGTCGCTCTGTATGAAAATGGCGTCCGGAGCGCCTTCCACGATGCTCCGGAAGCGCTCTTCGCTTTCGCGCAGGGCCTCTTCCGTCCTTCTGCGTTCCGTAATATCGCGGACCAGGCCGAGAAAGAGCTTCTCCCCGTTCCACTCCGAACAGCCGAAATGGATTTCCACAGGAAAGGCCGAGCCGTCTTTACGTTTTTGATGCCCGTACAGGGTATAGGGAACTCCCGGTTCGATTTTGGACCACTCCGCCTGAGCGCTCTGCAAATCGAAGTCGAGTTCTACATCGGTCACGGACATTCGAAGAAGCTCTTCCTTCGAGTACCCGAGACTCTCGCACGCACGCCGGTTGACCTCGAGAAAACGCCCTTGAAAATCGTGCACCAGCAAGGCGTCGCTCGTCGCCTGATCGACAATGGCGCGGTACCGCATCTCCTGTTCCCGCAACGCATCCTTCGCAAGTTTCTCCCGGTGCACTCTCTCCTCCAGCTCCGCAATCCTCTTCTGCAATTCCGCAACAGTCGGTTGTTTTTCCATCCTCTTCTTCCAGCTCGCTTTCGAGTTCCATTCCATAGGAGCTTTCTCATTCTCTCGACGAGGCGCCGTCGCAGAGAGACTGTTTTTTGCGCAATGCAGCCGCTTCGCCTCGTTTCCCCGCACGCCGCAACGATCCGAAAATGCCGTGATGCGGCTTACGACCGTTTCATCGCCTCTCTCTTTTTCTCCGGAGGCATCTTTTCTATCGCATAGCGCAGCGCGGTCCTCGGCATGACGTCCTTTCTGCTCAGAACATAGCGGTAGACCTCGTCCTCGTGTTTTTCGCAGCTTGCCTTGAGCAGCCATCCGTACCCCTTCCGCACGAGGTCGTCGGCGTCGGGCAGAAGCCTCTCGGCGATGTCGAAGACGTCGTCGAGGAAGAGTCCGTTCCGCGCGGGAACGATCAGCGAAACGGCCGACGCCCTGCGGACCCACCGGTTCTCCGAGGCCGTCCACTCCTTCAGCCGCTCCACATACTGCGGGAAAGTCTCGATGAATGCGCCGACGGTGTGGTTGCAGAGTGTGTCGCAGGAGGCCCAGTTGCCGACGTACTCGAAAACCCAACGCTCGAAGACGGCGAAGTCTTCTTCGGCGTACTCCTTCCGGAGGGCGTACGACCAGTTGCAGGCGACGAACGACTCTTCCATCATACCGGATTTCCAGAGTTCCTCGCAAAGAGCGAAAATATCCGCTTTCGCCCTTCCCTTGAGCTTTTTAAAATACTCTTTGGCCATCTTCGTGCCGACGGCGGTCTTTATGCCGTACAGGTTCACGCTCTCCTTGAAGAAACGCCGGCCGCTCCGGCGGATCTCCTCGTCGCCGAGCGCCGCGAATTCTTTTCGGAGTTCCTCGATCACGGGATCCATGGAGATCACTCTCTTTCCGTATTTTTCGACGTACATTCTCAGGAAAACTTTATCACGAGCATCCTGAAGCTTCAAGAAAAAAACCGCTACGAGCTTCTCGGTGCGCTCTTTCGAACTCCCCCGTTCTCTGGTATTCTTGACGGCGAAAGCATCGGAAAAACATTCTGCATGAAGGAGCTGACACCCATGAAGTATCTTCCGTTCGGCAAGACCGGCGTCACCGTCTCCGAACTCGGTTTCGGAGCCATTCCCGTCATCCGCCTCACGTTCGACGAGGCCGAGCGGGTGCTCAGGACGGCATTCGACAGGGGGATCACGCTTTTCGACACGGCGAACCTGTATCACGACAGCGAAGAGAAGATCGGACGGGCGCTCTCCCCGGTCCGCGACAAGATTTTCCTGGCCACCAAGAGCATGAAGCGCGACGGGAAGAGCGTCGCGGAGCATATCGACCTGAGCCTGAAACGCCTGAAGACGGACTATGTCGATCTTTTCCAGTTCCATCAGGTCGCCCAAGAGAAGGATCGGGAGGCGATCTACGCGCCCGGCGGCGCGATGGAAGCTGCGCTCGCGGCGCAGCAGGCCGGGAAGGTCCGCTTCATCGGCGTGACGTCGCACAGCATCCCGATGGCGATGAAGCTGATCCGGACCGGGGACTTCATCTCCATCCAGTTCCCCTTCAACTTCATCGAGACCGAGGCGGCCGACGAACTGCACCCACTCGCGCGCGAACTCGGCGTGGCCATCATCGGCATGAAGCCCTTCGCGGGCGGCGCGATCACGGACGCCGCGCTGGCATTCAAATTCCTGCGCTCCCACGCGGACCTCTTCCCGATTCCGGGGTACGACTCGGTGGAGTCGGTGGAGCAGGTCGTCTCGTTCTACGACGTGCAGAACAGCTCCTCCGAAAAGGACTTCGAGGAGATGGCGCGTGTGAAGGCCGAGCTCGGCGGAGAGTTCTGCCGCCGGTGCGAGTACTGCCAGCCCTGTCCCTTCGGCGTCGCCATCACCGGCAGCATGATCTACCCCCTGTTGGCGAGCCGGATGTCCGCGAAGGTGGCCTCCAACTTCGCGGCGGCGAACCTGGACACCGTCCCCAACTGTACGGAGTGCGGCGTCTGCGTCGGCCGCTGCCCCTACACGCTGCCGATTCCGGCGATGCTGAAGAAGCACTACGAACTCTACCTCGAACACCGGAACGCGAAGGAGTAGGCGCGCCATGACCGACAGGCCGCCCGTTTCGCCGTGGTTCGTCCTTTCGCTGGGGGTCTTCGCGATTTCGACCGGCGCCATCTTCGCACGGATGGCCGAAGCGCCCCCGCTCGTCATCGCCGCCTACAGAGTCGGATTGGCGACGCTCTTTCTGCTCCCCTTCACGGCGCGGCGGGCGGTGCGCGAGATCGCCTCGCTCGACAGGAGCGACATTCTACGCGGCGTCGCCTCGGGCGTCTTCCTCGCGCTCCACTTCGCCACGTGGATCTCTTCGCTCTTTTACACCTCCGTAGCCAGCAGCGTGGTCATCGTGAACGCGATTCCTCTGTGGACGGGGCTGCTCTCGCCCTTCCTGACGGGAGACCCGTTCTCCCCGTCGCTGAAGAAGGGACTGCTGCTGGCGCTTCCCGGAGCCGTCGTCATCAGCTGGGGCGACTTCGCGCTGGGGTGGTCCGCGCTGTGGGGGAACTTCCTCGCGCTCCAGGGGAGCTTCTTCGCCGCCCTGTACATCCTCTTCGGCCGGAAGGTCAGGCCGCGCATCTCGTTGGGGAGCTACGTGACGCTGAACTACGGCACGGCGGCCGTCGTCCTCTGGATCGTCGTGCTCGCCTTCGGTCTCCCCGTCGCCGGCTACTCGACAGGAACGTGGAGCGCGTTCTTCCTTATGGCGCTCGTGCCGCAGCTGCTGGGGCACTCGAGCTACAACTGGGCGCTCCGCTGGCTGACGGGCGGAACCGTCGCGCTCTGCCTGCTGGGGGAGCCCGTGGGGAGTTCGCTGCTCGCCGCCCTTTTCCTCGGGGAACCGATCACGCTCGTCAAGGTCCTCGGAGGAGGGCTCATCCTTGCGGGCATCTACCTCGCTTCAAAGGAGTCCGGGGAATAAACGCGATTCGACGAAGAAAAAGCGCGGAGGAGAACGTCGTGTCTCCTCCGCGCTGTATGATGTTACTTTTTCCCTCGTCTCGTCGCTTCCGGAAGAGGCGGTTTTGCCGGCTCGGGGAGCGTCTTCTTCGCTTCCTGCGGAACCGGAGCGGGGATGGACACAGGCCGATTTTCCGTGACGGGTTCCGGAAGCGCCTCCGGGCGTTCCAGCTTGAAGAGCAGCATTCCCAGCGGCGGAAGCGAAACAGTCAGCGAATGCCAGGAGGAGTTCGGGATCGGCTCCGCCTTCGCGCCGCCGAAGTTGCCGACGCCGCTTCCTCCGTACTCCCCCGCGTCGCTGTTGAGCAGCTCCCTCCACCATCCGCCCTCCGGGACGGAGATACGGTACCCGAAGCGCGGCACAGGGGTGAAGTTGAAGACCGCGAAGACCATTTCCCTCCCGGCGCCCTTCCTGACGAAGGAGACCACGCTCTGCTCCCAGTCGGAGAAGTCGCACCACTGGAACCCCTCCGGCGAGAAGTCTCGCGAATGGAGGGCCGCTTCGCTCCGGTAGACCCGGTTCAGGTCGGTCACCCAGTCCAGCATCCCCTTGTGGCGATGAGAGTGCAGCAGATCCCAGAAGAGGCTGTCGTCGTGGTTCCACTCTCTCCCCTGGCCGAATTCGCTCCCCATGAAGAGGAGCTTCTTCCCCGGATGCGCGTACATAAACCCCAGCAGCAGCCGGAGATTGGCGTACTGCTGCCATTCGTCGCCCGGCATCTTGCCGAGCATGGACCCTTTGCCGTGGACCACCTCGTCGTGCGAAAAGGGGAGAAGAAAGTTCTCGGTGAAGGCGTACATTATGCTGAAGGTGATCTTGTTGTGGTTGTACTTACGGTAGACAGGGTCCTTCTGCATGTACTCGAGGATGTCGTGCATCCACCCCATGTTCCACTTCATGCCGAAGCCGAGACCTCCCAAGAAGGTCGGGCGCGTCACCATCGGCCAGGCGGTGGACTCCTCGGCGACGGTCTGGACATCGGGGAACTCCTGGTAGACGGCCTCGTTCATTTTTTTCAGAAAACCGACGGCTTCCAGATTCTCTCTGCCGCCGAACTGGTTCGGGATCCACTCCCCTTCCTTACGGGAGTAATCAAGGTAGAGCATTGAAGCGACGGCGTCCACCCGTATTCCGTCGGCGTGGAAGCGGTCGAGCCAGCAGAAGGCGCTGCTGATCAGAAACTCGCGCACCTCGTTGCGGCCGAAGTTGAAGATCTGGCTCCCCCAGTCCGGCTGATACCCCTTCCGGGGATCCTCGTGCTCGTACAGGCAAGTGCCGTCGAAGCGGGCAAGCCCGTACGCGTCGGCCGGGAAGTGCGACGGCACCCAGTCGAGGACCACGCCGATCCCCATCTGATGCAGCACGTCCACCATGTACATGAAGTCCTCCGGCGTTCCGTAGCGGCTTGTGGGCGCGAAGTACCCCAGCGTCTGGTATCCCCAGGAGCCGTAGAACGGGTGTTCCATGACGGGGAGCAGCTCGACGTGCGTGAAGCCCGCCGCGCGGACGTACTCGCCGAGCTCGTGCCCCAGCTCGCGATAGGAGAGCGAACGGAAGCCCTCGGCCGGTTTTCTGCGCCACGACCCGACGTGCACCTCGTAGACCGACATCGGGGCGTCGAGGGCGTTGTGCGCGCGGCGGTTTTTCATCCACTCTTCGTCGTTCCATGAGTAGTCGTACGGCCAGACGATGGAGGCCGTCTTCGGCGCGATCTCCCAGAAGGCGGCGAAAGGGTCTCCCTTCTCGAAGACATTCCCGTTGCGGGAGCGGAGGGAGTACTTGTACAGCGCGCCCTTGCCCACTCCGGGGACGAAGCCCTCCCATATCCCCGAACTGTCCTTCCTGGGGGAGAGATAGTGACGCGTCCTGTCCCAGTCGTTGAAGGCGCCGATCACGCTGACCTCCCTCGCGTTGGGCGCCCAGAGCGCGAAATACGTCCCCGGGAGTTTGCCGTCGTCGACGACGTGCGCCCCCAGTTTTTCGTACAGGCGGAAGTGATTGCCCTCCCGGAAGAGATAGGAGTCCATCTCGCCGAAAAGAGAAAAATCGTACCGGATGCTCTCAGTTGTCGCCATTTTCGTTCCTCCTTCTGCGGGATAGAGCGCCCCCTCGAACGAACGGGGGGAAAGCCTCTATGGCCGGGGCCTTTTCTGAACCGGTGGAATGTCCGGAATACTCCCCTCGTATTGTACCCTATGACGCTCCATGTTATACATATGCTCTATGGAAGAAAAACGAAGAGATCAAGAAGGAAGGAGGCGCCGCATGGTACACGGTTCGCCGAAGATCACTCTGGAAGAAGGAGCTCCGCCGCTGCTCCGCTGGTACGACGCCTGCCGGCGGCCCTTCCCATGGCGGGAGACGAACGATCCGTACGCCGTCTGGATCTCGGAGGTGATGCTCCAGCAGACTCAGGCCGCACGAGGGGTGGAGTACCATCGCCGCTGGATGCGTGCCTTTCCCACGCTGCGCTCGCTCGCCGAGGCGGAAGACGAGGAGGTCCTCAAGGCATGGGAGGGACTCGGGTATTACTCCAGGGCGAGGAACCTGCTGCGCGCGGCGCGGCTGCTGCAAGAGCGCGGATTCGCCACGCTTCCAGCGTCCTTCGAGGAGCTGCGCGCCCTTCCGGGAGTCGGTCCCTACACCGCCGCGGCAGTGGCGAGCATCGCCTTCGGTCTTCGCGTCCCCGCCCTCGACGCCAACGGAAAGCGCGTCTTCTCCCGCCTGCTCGACCTTCAAGAGCCGGTCGACCGAAGGGTGGGGGAGAAAACCGTCCTGAGCGCCTTCGAACGAATGCTCCCGGCGGATCGTCCGGGAGACTTCAACTCCGCGATCATGGAACTCGGCGCGACGCTCTGCGCGCCGACGTCGCCCCTGTGCGGAGAGTGTCCGCTCGAGTTCCTCTGCCTCGCGCGACTTCGGGGAAGCGCCCTCGAACGCCCGGTACTCTCCCGGCGGACGAAGTCGGAGAGCCTCGAAGGACTCCTAGCAGTCTTCGTGTCCGGAGATCGCGTTTTTCTGCGAAGACGCCCCCCCGCGGGGCTGTGGGCGAACTTCGAGGAGTTTCCCTGGAGCGCGCCGCCGGCGGAGCAGGAATCGCCGTTGACGGAACTGGCGCGGAGAAGCGATGCGAACTGCGGCGGCGAAGTCCGCTGCTCCTTTACGAAGTGGCGTCTTCGCCTCGCAGTCCGGATTGTACGGCTGCACTCCCCCGGCGACCTCGAAGCTGTGAACGGCAGGTGGGCAAATCCGTCGGAACTGGCGGCGGCGACTCTGCCCGCCGGGAGCGGAAAGATACGGGAGCGGCTTTTCGGCGAGGGGATTATTCCTCCGCCCCCACCCTCCTAAGCCTGGGCCAGATAAGATAGGCGAGCACGCCGCAGACGACGAGCGTCGGCGCCATGAACGAGCCGTTGTAGACTGCGGAGTACACCCAGACGTTCGTCCCTTCCGGGGCGAACGAGCCGAAGAAGACGACTCCGGAGAGCACGTGGCAGAAGAAGCGGAGCGAGCCGCCGAGCGTAATTCCCAGCCAGAGAGGACGGTTCTTGAAGAAACCCGTCACGCCGAGGACGCCGAACGCGATCGGATAGTCAAGAAGGGCCTGCGCGGGGTGCACGATGTACCCGCCGGTGATGAGCTGCATGACCCCCGAGACGGCTCCCGCCGCCAACCCTGCTTTTCCGCCCCGCCTGAGGGCGAAGAGAAAAATCGGAAGCATTTCGAGGGTGATGGAGCCTCCCTGGGGCATCGTCCAGAGGCGAAGCGCCGAGAACACAACGGAGAGGGCGACTGCAAGAGCGCCTTCGACGAGAATGGTGTTGCGGACATGAAACATGGAACACTCCTCCTTTCAGCTTTTCATCGGTGGAATGTCCCTGAAAGCGGCACCTTCCCTTCGCCGGCATGACCCGGATCAGGTTCCAGGAGTCGGGGGACGAACACCCCCCTCTCAGTCCGTTGCGGACTCCCCCGATGCGAACGCAGCAATTATACACCTTGCCGAGAAATACTGTCAAAAACGGCCGGACTCTCTGCACGGGGAGAGGTTCGCCGACGTGGCGCCGTCGGCGCGATGGTATCATTAAAGGGGGAGAAGCCGCCAAGACTTCCTCCATATCTTCGGAAAAGAGCTGATCATGCATGGCGGACGCTACGCCGTTTCTCAGAGAACTTCGGGGAGCGACCATCCTCGGGATCAATCCCCCCGTCTTCGACTTCACGTTTTTCGACCTGTGGGCGAAACCGCTCGGGCTCCTCTTTCTCCTCGACGCTCTCCGGAGACGGAGGAACACGGTCCACCTTCTCGACTGCATCGCGGAAGGCTCCGGCGAGCGGCTCTCCTTCGGACGCCGAAAGCTCCTCCGGAAGGAAATCCCCAAACCGGCCCCCTTCCGGAACATTCCCCGCCGCTACCACAGATTCGGGCTGGACGACGCGGAGATCCTCCGGCGGCTGCGCGCGCTCCCGCGTCCGGACTACGTCATGGTCACGTCCGGAATGACCTACTGGTACGAGGGCGTTTTTCGCGCCGTCGAGCTGACGAAGGAGGTCTTCCCCGACGTACCCGTCCTTCTGGGAGGCGTTTACGCCCGGCTCTGTCCCGAACACGCCGGGAAGTCGGGAGCGGACATCGTACAGGACGTCCTGCCGGACATCCCCTTTATCCGCCCGGCGATGGAGCTGTACCAAGAGCCGGGGTACGCGCCGCTTTTGACGTCGTTCGGCTGCCCGCTCTCTTGCGACTACTGCGCCTCCAAGCTGCTCTTCCCGAAGTTCATCGAGAGGGACCTTTCCGAGACGCTTGGCGACGCCGCTTTTCAGTTCTCCCTCGACGGAGTGCGCGACGCGGCATTCTACGACGACGCGCTGCTGATCGACAAGGAACGGCGCTTCTATCCGCTCTGCGAAGAGCTCGTTTCTCGCTTCCCCGGCGTCCGATACCATACGCCGAACGGGCTCCACGTCCGGGAAATCGACGAACGCTGCGCCGCCGTCCTCAAGCGGACAGGGTTTCAAACTCTGCGCCTGAGCCTCGAAAGCAGCGACCCCTCCTTTCAGCGAAAGGGCTCCGGCAAGACGTCCGGGGAAGAGTTTCGGCGCGCCCTTCACAATCTGACGAAAGCGGGGTTCGCCTCCGAACAGATGGAAACATACATTCTCGCCGGCCTTCCCGGACAGTCAACAGCCTCGGTGGAAGAATCGATACGCTTCGTCGAATCGTGCGGAGCGCGGTCGAAGCTTGCGGAATTCTCCCCGGTACCGGGAACGCCCTCGTTCGAGGAAGCCGCCTCTTCCCTCCCTGAACTGCGGCGCGAACCGCTACTCCACAATAAGACGGCCTACTCCTCATTCCTCTCGGGGAATATCTCTCCCGAAAAACTCCAACATCTGAAGGACTTGACGAAGCACCGATGATATATGTGCATACACCCCCCTATACTCCTCACCGGAAAGGATGTATTTTCGTCAAAACTTCTTCCAAACAGACGATAATTTGCTTGACATCATCAATGATACGAAATATCATTACAGAGTGAAAATCCTAAACGAAAGGAAGTGATGGAAGTGAAAGAGAACCCGCACGAAATTACGCAGAGGATACGTTCTTTCAACCGGTTTTATACCCGGATCATAGGCGCCGTGAACCAGTCGGTGCTGAACAGCCCCTTCTCCCTGGCCGAGGTGAGAGTCCTCTTCGAGATCAAACACTCGGAAAATCCTACGGCAAGCGAAATCAACAGGGAACTTGACCTCGACCCCGGATACTTGAGCAGGATAGTCCGCCGTTTCGAACAGGATGAACTGCTGACGAAGGAGCGGTCGCCGCTCGATGGGAGAGCGTATCTGCTCAGGCTGACCGAACACGGCGAACGAGTGCTCGCCTCTCTTGAAAAGGCGTCGGACAAGAAAGCGGCGGATCTTATTTCCCCCCTTTCGGAGAGAGAAACCGCAGCGCTCTTGCGCTCTATGGAAAGTATTCGCTCGCTTTTGACGAAAACTCCGCTTGAACTCGAAGTACGTACCGTATCTCCGGGCGAACTCGGCACGGTCGTCGCACGCCACATGGAGTTTTACAGCAAGCAGTACGCTTTCGACGCGTCGTTCGAATCCTACCTCTTCGAAGGGATGGCGCGTTTTCTGAAGAACAGGGAAAACGGCATGGGGCAGGCGTGGGTCGCGACGAACGGCGGTTCGGTCGTCGGCTCCATCGCCATCGACCATGTCGAAGAACGGGTTGCCCAGCTCCGCTGGTTCCTTGTGGAGCCGGAGTTCCGCGGCATGGGAGTGGGAAGACGTCTGATGGAGGAGACTTTGGATTTCTGCCGGATGAACCTGTATCACAGGATCTTCCTGTGGACGTTTTCCGAGCTTCGGAACGCGCGTCATCTCTACGAGATGTACGGATTCTCCCCCACCGAGGAAGTCGCGCACACGATATGGGGGCGCGAACTGACCGAAGAGCGGTGGGACATTCTTCTCTTCGACCCGGACGAAGAGGTCGAAATGGTCTAAGAGCCGAGGAGCCTCTCCGTAAGGGAAGGCTCTTCTTTTTTCCCGCGGCGGTGCTATTCCGAGCGCGGGCAGTCGGATGTTTCGGCATTCTCTTCGTTTTCGAGCGAAGCGAAGACGGCTCTGTTCCGTCCACCCGCCTTCGCGCTGTAAAGAGCGGCGTCCGCCGGACCCAGTATAGCGTCCACGCTGCTTTTTCCCGACGCGCATGAAACCCCTATACTGACGGTCACAGGGATATCGCCCGCCCGCGTCTTCAGAGGCGTTGCGGCTATCCGTGCGCAGATCGCAGCGTATTCCCCCATGAAATCGCCCCCCGGCTTCATCCGGAGAACCAGCAGAAACTCCTCTCCTCCCATACGGCCCGCCGCCCCTCTCCCCTCGACGCTTTCGCGCAGAAGATGGGCGAGCTCGCACAACACATCGTCGCCCACCTGATGACCCCAAGTGTCGTTCACTTTCTTGAAATGGTCGATGTCGCACATTCCCGCCGTCAGAATATCCCCGTTCTCCCTCGCGGAAACCATTTGCAATTCCAGATACTCCAGAACAGCCCTCCGGTTGGCCAACTTGGTCAGCGGATCATGAGAGGCTTCGTAGGCGAGCGCCTTTCTGCTTTCGACAAGCGCGTCCTGCAGTTCGATCATACGGCGGCCCACCTCGACGCGCGCCTGGAGTTCTCCTGTGTCGAACGGTTTGGAGAGATAATCGTTCGCTCCGGCATCCAGTCCGGCGATGATGTCCGACTTCTCTCCCCTGGTGGTCAGCATGATGATGTACGGTGGCTTTTCGATATCCAGGGCGCGCACCTTGCGCACCACGTCCAGCCCTTCCATCTCCGGCATCATCCAGTCGAGAATCGCCAGCTTCGGGCCGCCCGTTTTTTGCAGCTCCGTCCACGCAGCGAAACCATCCACCGTTTCCAGGACCTCGTGGCCGATCTTACGGAGCACTCCTGAGAGAATTTTGCGAGATGTCAGATCGTCTTCAGCTATCAGTATTCTCACGGCGCACATCCTCATTACGTGACTTCCCCGACCGCACTTGGACCATAGCCCGACCTCGGGAGATTCAAATTCTAAATCCAAAATCGCAGAGGGAACAAACAGGTTATGTGTTTTATATTGTATCATGCTCTTAAAGGCAGGCTTGGTTCGCTGCGAATGCAGGGCGCTGTAGCGGGGAATCGGACCGTGCGGAATCTTGTCCGGAGCTCGAAAGGAAAAGAACAAGACAGGCCCCGGAAAACCCGGAGCCTGTCCATCGATCTGTATTCAGTGCGCTTCCCGCATGGGAAGGACTAATTCATACTCAGATGAGTGTTCTCGTTGCTTCTGACGTCGTTCTTCTTGCGGAAAACAACCGGATCGACGATACGGCCGTTGCGCTGTTCGACGTCGAGCAGACTGCCCTCGGGCAGGAGCCAGAATGGTTTTCCGGCCATGTACACTAGCTTTTTAAACATATATCCACCTCTCTTCTTTTCTTCTTCTGTATATTCCGATGATCCAGCGCGCCGAAAAAAGACTTCGGTAAGCGGCTCTCTTCGAGGGAAGTACGCGCGCGGCAAGACTAAAACAAAAAAGGCCTTCCGGAAAAATCCAGAATGGCCTGGAAACTTTCTGGCTCCTCGGCGAGGACTCGAACCTCGAACCTAGTGGTTAACAGCCACCCGCTCTGCCGATTGAGCTACCGAGGAATGTACAAAAAATTGGAGGCGGCACCCAGATTCGAACTGGGGATAAAGGATTTGCAGTCCTCTGCCTTACCA